>JANPBN010000089.1:0-4530 GCA_031430415.1 Dehalococcoidia bacterium | reverse complement strand
GTTGTCGAACATGTGCTTCGTGTTCGCTTCGTTCACCGCCACGATCGGGTACTTCAGCTTGCCCTCGGCCGCCAGCGCGCGGAGACGCACGACGCCCGTCGTCGTCTCTTCTGTGCCGCCGATGATGTATTGCAGCAGGTCGGTGCGGTCGCGGTGAATCCGCGCGACGATGTCCGCGCCGTCGTCCATCGTGATCTGCGGCTTGGAGTCGAGCACGGCATCGATGTGCTTGTAGTAGGTGTCGTTGTCCTCGCCCTTGATGGCGAATGTCGAGATGCCGTACTCGGCGACGAGCGCCGCCGCGACATCATCCTGTGTGCTGAGCGGGTTCGATGCGCAGAGGGCGATCTCGGCGCCGCCATCGCGCAACGCCAGCATCAGGTTCGCAGTTTCCGTCGTCACGTGCAGACAGGCTGCGATGCGGACGCCCTTGAGTGGCTGCTCCTTGGCGAACCGCTCGCGGATCTGCGTCGTCACCGGCATCTCACGCGCGGCCCATTCGATGCGCCGCACGCCCTCTTCGGCGAGACGCAAGTCCCGCACGTCGTTGGGGATCGTTCCTGTGGTCATGGTCATCCTTCCTCGAGTCCGTGGCCGCCGCGGTTCAGCGTGCGGGCACCCGGACCAACTCTCCTCCGACGCCACGGCCTCGCAGGCGCGCGGCGATTCTCCGCATGGTGGATGCGACGCCCGAAGCGTCGCGGCGCACGGCCGCGCCCTCGACGAGGCGAGCGACCTCCTGATAGCCAAGGCGCGCGTAGGCGCGCACGGCGGGACTGTTCGCCGGGTCGACGCTAAGTACAACTTCGCGACAGGTGCGCAACAGGCGCGATGTGACGGCGCTCGTCGTGGCCTGCGCCAGGTGGCGGCCGCGGAACTGCGGGTGCGTGTACACATTGCCGACGACGGCGATGCCGCTTGCCGCCGAGATCACGTGCGTCCCCGCGATCGAGACCAGACGCCCATCACGTTCAGCGCCGTAGTAGACCGATTCGTCGATCTGCCGCGGCGAGTAGTACGAGGGCACACCGTCCGTGCGGTAGAGCGAATTGATCGTGCGAGCCTCCGCGCCCGTCAGGCGGCGTACCTCGATCTCGTCCGCACTGGGCTGGAAGTCCTCTGCCGTCAGGATCATCCGGATCATCGTCTGGCGATGCTCAAGGTCGAAGTACCGTGTCACCGTATCGACGTGATGCACCTCGCACGTCAGGAACGTCTGCCGCGGGCCGGGATGAGTCATCAGCAGCGCCTCGAGCGCGCCCGACTCCCCCAGCGCAAATGTGGCGTTCCCGAGGCCGCCGCGTGAATGCAACAGAAGCGCGTCACGTCCGGCGCCCCGCTCGGTCGTGCCGGCGTGGCCCCCGGCGATCCACCAATCCGTGAGCCGGAAGAGCACCGGATCGAGCTGCCCCAGCGCGTAGGCCGTATATGCCCGGCGTGTTTCGAGCAGCGTCCGGATCTCGTCGCGATTCCGCAGCTGAGTGACGATGAACTCATCGTCGCGCTCCAGTGCCGCCCTGCGTTCGACGACGGTCACTGCGGCACCGCCTGCGCGCGGCGCGCGAGGATCGGCGCCAGGTCGCGCGTCGTCTGCTCCGGCACGATGCCGGGCGAGGTGACGATCGCCGTGTCGAGCGCATGCGCGCACGCGCACCCGGCGCGCGAAGGCAGCGCCGCCGCGATCGCCGTGACGATCGTTCGGGCCTGCGCGATGTTCTCCCGCAGCACGCGGATGATCATCTCCGCCGTGACGCTCCCGTGCGTCGAGTGCCACGTGTCGTAGTCAGTGACACAGGCGAGCGTGGCGTAACAGATGCCTGCTTCCCGGGCGAGCTTCGCCTCCGGCAGCGCCGTCATGCCGATGACGTCGGCGCCCCAGCTGCGGTACAGCTCCGACTCCGCGCGCGTCGAGAACGCCGGGCCTTCGATGACAACCAGCGTGCCGCCGGGATGCGACGGCACGCCCGCTGCCGCTGCTTGCTGGTAGAGCGCGGCGCTGAGTTTCAGACAGAACGGCGTGTCGAAGGCGATGTGCGCAACGATCCCCCCGCCGAAGAACGTCGATGGCCGGGCGCCGTTCGTGCGGTCGATCAACTGATCCGGGACGAGCATGCTGCCCGGCGCATGCTGTTCCTGCAGGCTGCCGACAGCGCTGACCGAGAGGATTCGCTCCACCCCGAGCGACGCCAGCGCCCAGATGTTCGCGCGCTGCGGCAGTTCGCCCGGCAGCAGGCGATGTCCGACGCCATGCCGCGGCAGGAACGCTGTCCGCTGACCGCTCAGCGTGCCGATGACGATCGCATCCGACGGTGCGCCGAACGGCGTATCGACGCTGACCGTCTCGACATCGCCCAGTCCATCGATCTCGTAGAAGCCGGAGCCGCCGATGACTGCGAGCGAAGCTCGCGTGGCTCGCGATGCGGCCGTCATCGCGCCACCGCCTGCGCCGTCGCCTCGGCGATGCTCGTGGCGTACGGCGCGCGGAGTACGCCTCGTTCGGTGACGATGGCCGCGATCAGCGCGGCAGGAGTGACGTCGAAAGCGGGGTTCAGCACGGCGGCGCCGGCCGGCGCGGAGCGCGATCCGGCGAATCCCAGCACCTCTTCCGCGATCCGTTCCTCGATCTCGATGGCGTTGCCGCTCGGTGTTCTGACATCGATCGTGCTCACCGGCGCGACGACGTAGAACGCCACATCGTGCGCCGCCGCGGCGAGGGCCAGTCCGTACGTGCCGACCTTGTTCGCCGTGTCACCGTTCGCCGCGATGCGATCGGCACCGACGAGAACGGCATCGACACCGCCCCGAGCGATGATGCTCGCGGCGGCTGCGTCGGCGATGATCGTGTGCGCGATGCTCTCGTTCTGGAGTTCCCACGATGTCAGCCGCGCCCCCTGGAGGAGCGGCCGCGTCTCCCCCGCGACGACGCCGCGCAGCCGGCCCTGGGCGTGTGCCGTCTTGATGACGCCGAGCGCCGAGCCGATGCCGCCTGTCGCGAGCGTGCCGGTGTTGCAGTGCGTGAGGATGGTTGCGCGGTCGGGCAGCAGCGCCGCACCGAGAGCGCCCATACGGGCATCGGCGGCGATCTGCTCCCGGTGGATCATGCGCGCCTCTGCCAGCGGATCCGCTGCCTCGCGCGCCCGCTCCACCGCCCACCGCAGGTTGACGGCGGTCGGCCGCGTCGCTGCGATCTCCGCCGCTGCTATGTCGAGACTCGCGCCGCTCTGCGCGGCCAGGGCAACGGCGTAGGCCCCGGCGATGCCGATCAGCGGCGCACCGCGCACGGCCAGGCGGCGGATCGCGTCGATGACGTCGCGGTAATCGCGCGTCTCGATCCACCGCTCCTCGTGGGGCAGCAGCGTCTGATCGAGGATGCGCAGCGCGCCATCCTGCCACGACACGGGATCGAATGAAGGCCGGATCAATTCAGGCAAAAGAAAACTTCTCTATGTGGGAGTGGTAGAGAAGTTCGAATTTCTCTCATCTTTCTCGCGTATTGCGAGTCGGATTTGGCACCCGCATGCGGGTTGCCGGGCTTCGTAGGGCCGATCCCTCCACCACTCTCGATGAGTTCCCGTATTCAGTTGTTGCGTCGATTGTACGAGTGCCCTCGCCCGATGGTCAAGGCCAACGGCCCCCTACGCCTCCAGCAGACGCCTGCGCTCCTTCGGCTCCGGGTGGGCCCCGTTTCCGTTCGCAGCGGCGGCGTGCTTCCGTGCGTCCATCTCGTCGGCGAGTTGGGCGAAGGCAGTGAGCATGTTCGTCTTGGCGTTCAGGGTCATGCTCAGCCCGTTCAGCAGCCCGAATACGCGCCCGACCATGAGCAACTCAGGCGGGACGGCCGTCAGCGGGTTCTTCTTCAGCACCTTCGTGACGTCCACGTACGACTCTTGAAAGACCTCGCCTTCTGCCCAGCCGGCGCCCGTCTCGAGCATTTGCTTGCCGACCTTGCCGACGTAGGCATCGCCGAGCTGTTCGTAGCCCTCGGCGTCGTCCTTCTTCGTCCGGAACCCAAGGTCGCGGAACGCCAGCCCCATCGCCGCGTTGTCGCCGCCCAGCAGGGAGCGCGTGAAGCGAATCAGCACCTCCTGGAACGACGGCGGCAGATCCTTCGCCTGCCCGAAGTCGATGAGTACGAGCTTCGGCCCCGGCAGCACCATGAGATTGCCCGGGTGCGGGTCGGCGTGGAAGAAGCCGTGGTTGACAATCATCTCGGCGAAGGCGTACACGAGGATCTTCGCGATGTCGGACGAGTCGACGCCCATGCGCTTGAGACCCTCGGCGTCGGTGATCTTGACGCCGTCGATGAACTCCATCGTCAGCACGCGGCGGCTGGAGTACTCCCAGTAGATGTCCGGCACGACGATGTCGTCGACGTGCGCGAAGTCCGCGGCGACGCGCTCGGCGTTGCGCCCTTCGTTGATGAAGTCGAGTTCCAGCGGGATGTTCTTGCGCATCTCCTCGGCGACGAAGCGGTAGTCCATCGACCGGTCGAGCTTGTTGAGCACGCCGATGAAGAACTGCATGTTGCCA
>JANPBN010000088.1:0-4396 GCA_031430415.1 Dehalococcoidia bacterium | reverse complement strand
GGCGGCTCCTGCGCCCCGGTACGCGCCGGCACACCCAAAGCCACAGCACAGAGCGAGAGCATGAGAGCCGCAATCAGTCGCATAGTATTGAGCATCGTAGCGCAGCCTCGATGCCGCCGCACGGCGCGGACAATGTATGGCACGAGACTACAACTCCAGGAACGACGTCCCTTGCGCCAGCAGGACATACGCCACGCCGATAGCGATAAACGGCCCGTACGGAATGGGATCCCGCCGCCCACGCATCCGCGTCACCAGCAGCGTCAGCGCAATGGCGCCGCCAGCCAGCGCCGTCACGAACATCGCCACCAGCCCGAACAGCAGCCCCAGCGCGAAGCCCGCAAACGCCGCCATCTTGACATCGCCCATCCCGAGCCCGCCACGCGTCAGGACTGCCATGACGAGAAACCCGAAGCCCAGCCCCAGCCCGCCGGTCAGCGTCGAGAGGCGATCCGCCCCCGGCGCCACCATCCCGACAGCGAGCGCGAACAGGATCGCCGGATACGTGAACGCATTGGGTACCCGGAACGAGATGGCATCCGTGGCCGCACACGCGACGAGCAGCGCCATGTACGCCGCCACCACCGCCGGCGCGATGCCGTGCCCGTCGTACCGTGCGGCGGCCGCCGCGAACAGCCCCGCCGTCACCCCCACGACGGCGACCCGCCGCATCCAGGCCCGTGACGTTAGTGCGAGCGGCAGCGGCTTCGGTTCCGGTGGTTCGGGAGGTGCGGAGTCGGAGTCGGAGTCGTTGTCAGCATCGTGCTCGAACTGGCGTGGCCGCTCGAAGGGCTCCCGCGCCAGCTTCGCGACCGCCGCATCGACCCACCACCCAACCGCGACGCCGGCTGCAGCAAACAGGGCGATGACGATCAAGTCGGAGCGTTCATCGGGCGCAGGAAGTACGTCGCGCACACCTCATCGACGAGCGCCGGCGTCAGTCCGGGCGCCCGCTGCTCATACCGCGCCGCATCCGTCAGCGCCTCGATGATGTCGCGCGGATGGCAGCCGCGCAGCTCGCGTCCGTGCGCGATGTACCACTTCTCCATGAGGTGCTGCAGCGTATCCCGGTCGAAGGGCAGCCCCGCTCCATCACACGCACGCCGGAAGATCTGGGCGAACTCCTCGCGTGTCGGGTTCGGTATCTCGACCTTGTACCGAATGCGCCGCAAGAACGCCTCATCCGCGAGATCCTCGGGCGGCAGGTTCGTCGAGAAGAGCACCAGTACATCGAACGGCACCTCGATCGTCTGGCCCGTGTGCAGCGTTAGGTGGTCGATGCCGCCCTCGAGCGCAACGATCCAGCGATTCAGCAGCTGCACCGCCGGCATCTGCTGTCGTCCGAAGTCATCGATGATCAGCGCGCCACCGTTGGCCTTGAGTTGGAGCGGCGCTTCGTACACCTTCGTCTCGTCGTCGTATACGAGCTCCAGGCTGTGTCGCGTCAGTTCGCCGCCCGCCCAGACGACAGGACGGTGGATGCGCACCCACCGCCGGTCGGGACGCGCCCGCATCAGGTCGTCTGCGCCGGGCGCCCGCTCGTCATCGACCAGCACGTGCTTGGAACGATCGAAGAGGTGGACGATCTGGCCCATGACCTCGATGGCGTAAGGAATCAGCACGGTGCCACCGAGGATGCCGCCGATCGTGCGGACAACCGTCGTCTTGCCGTTGCCCGAAGGACCGTAAATCAGCGTCGACCGCCGCGACGACGCCGCGCGCCCAACCCGCCCAACGGTCTGCTCGGAAAGCACAAGCGGCGCGAGCGCCTCCTCGACGGCTTCGCGCGTCACCGTCGTGCCGGTGATGCTCTGTCGGTTCGCCCGGTCGATGTATTCACGCAACGGCACAGGCGCCGGCCCGACGTAGCCACTGCGGGCAAGCGAAGTCTCGGCACGCTCAAGACCCTTCTGGGTCAGCGTATAGATATATGCGCCAGCGCCGCCGCCTTCGCTGCCCAGTACGGCCGCGAGGCCATCCTGCGTCAGCGACTGGCACAGCTCCTCGATCACGACAAGCGAAAGCTTCAACTCGTCCGAGAGCTCGGAGCGATTCATCCGGCCCCGATAGAACAGCGTCTTGAGCATCAGGTCGCGAACCAGCCCGCGATCGATGCCGAGGTCGGCGACGGACATAGGTTCGGCGGGTGAGCCGGCGGTGGTGGGATCGGCAGTCATCATGGCCGCCATGATACTCCGTAACGGGGTGTAGCTGCATTGCCAAGCGCGAGTCCGGGAACGCGACCGCTAGGAACGCCGGTGGACGATCGATCCCTCGCCACGCGTCTCGACCAGAATCTGATCGGGAAAGTTGTCGGGATCCTTGTACGGCGCAAGGTGTGAGACGACGATGACCTTCTCCATGTGCGTGGCTAGCTGCTTCAGCTCATCGACCATCTGCAGTTGGCTCTCCTCGTCGAGGCTGCTGAATCCCTCGTCGATGACGATGGAGCGCATGCCGCCGGCGCCCGAAAACTGGCCGATGCCGGAGGCGACCGCGACGGCGCACCGGAACTTCTGCGAGCCGGAGAGCGCCAGTACGTCGATTGGGTCGCGCATGCACGTCGAGTCGATCGCCTGCAGTTCCAGCGCGTCGGACGTAGCGGAACGCTTGAGGACGAGCTGGAGGCTGCCGCCGGTCAGGCGCGTGAGAAATCCGTTGGCGTGCGAGGTGATCGCCGTTAGCGCGTCCGTGACGAGCGCACCCTGCAGGCCGCTCTTGCCAAGCAACGTGCGGAGCCGCGCAAGACGCTTCAGACGGAGGGCGGCTGCCGTTTGTTTCTGGCGAAGCTCGGCGCATTGCGTCAGCCGTTCGACCATTGTGACCACTTCGCGGTCCGCCGCCTGAGCCGCGGACACCGCGGTCTGAGATTCCGCCGCAGCGCGATCTCGCGAGGCGCGTGCTTCTTCCGCGTCGACGCGATGCTGTTCGGGAACAGCGTCGGCGGCGGACTGGCGATCGGCGCGTTGCGCAAGCCAGCCCGCACGCGACTCAATCGCTCCCGCCAACTCCGCAAGACGCGCCGGAGCGCCGCCGAGTTGCCCCGCGCGTTCGTCCAGACCATCGGCAATGCGCGCCGGTTCGGCGAGTGCATCCGCGCGCAAATCGGCAGGAAGCGCGCTGGCGTGCGCCTCGGCGGCGCGCCGGCGCCCGGTGGCTTCCGCTGCCGCGGTCGCCGCGGCCTGCTCGTGCGCCACGCGGCTGGATCTCGCAGCGACCAACCGGTCGGCGGCAGCCTTATCGGCGGCGGCGGTCGACTGCGCCGCCGCGATCGCTGCGTCGAATGCGGACTTCGCGCTCGCAAACGCCGCAGCGCTCGTGACGTGATCCGCCCGAGCGGTCGCGGGATCGAGGTCGATGTCACCTACGTTCTTGATCTGCGTACGAAGTTCCTTCTCGGCGGCGGCACGCTGGCTCCGCGTGGCGTCACGCTCCCCCGCGATTCGGTTCAGCGCATCGAGGCGATCCTGCGCGGCCTTCGCCTGCTTCGCTGCGTCGCGATGGGCATTGACGATCCCCGCGATCTCGGGAACACCGGCAGCCTCGGCCACCGCGGACGCAATATCCGCCGGCGCTGCACCGACGACCGCGGCTCGGCGCTCGACGACCAGCGCCGCCGCCGATTCCGCAGCCGCGACCGCGTCCTCGGCGCGGCCAATCGCCACGACAAGCGCCGTCTGACGCTCAGTGCAGCCAGATTCATCGGACTGCGCCGCCTTGAGTGCCTTCTCGGCCTCATCGAACTCCACGGCCAACAGCTTCGCGCGCGCTAGTGCTTCGCTGCCGCTCTTCTTCAGAGCGGCGACCTCGGCCTGCGCACGCTTACGGTCGACGGGCTGTCCACAACGCGAGCACGTCGCTTCGGCGGAGGCCGCTTCGCGTGCTCGCACCTCAGCCGCAAGCGATTGCACCTTCGCATCGGCGTCGGCGCGTGCCTGTTGTACTTGCTGCTGAGCGGCGAGTGCCACCGCTACCGCGGCGGCAAGTGATCTGGCTGATACGACGAGCTCATCGCGTTCGGCGATGAGGCGCGCGAGTTCGACGGCGGGATCGACCTTCACGGCCATCTCGTGTGCCTCGATCGACTCCTTCAACGCGCGCATCAACGGCAGGATGTCCCGGATCTGCGCGAGGCGGGCGGCTTCGGCGTTGGCGTCATCCATCGCCCCGAGCTGCAGTTCGGATGCCGCGATACGTTCGTCGCACGCCACGATGAGCGCACGTGATCCCTCGATGGACTCAACAACCGTAAGACGCGCCGCTGCGGTGCTCTCGGCCGAGTGCGCGACCGAGAGCGCTGACGCGGCGGCATCGCGCGCGATCGCGGCGGCGTCTGACAGGCGACTCGCGCTGGTAGCCGCGGCTTCGAGCACGACGACATCGATCGCGTCGGCAG
>JANPBN010000087.1:0-13200 GCA_031430415.1 Dehalococcoidia bacterium | reverse complement strand
CCAGGTTGCAGCGAGGGGCAGGCCCGGGAGTCACAACATGGCCCAGCGAACATCCCGCGAGAACCTCAGATACGCGTGGCCGCGATTGCAAATCCTGACAGTCCCCACATTGGATCAGGAAGCGTCACATCCCATCGATACGACAGCCGGGCACGCCGCCCGTACCGGCCCTTCAGTGAACGCGACCCCAAGAATGACGCGGTCGAGAATCCCCCCTCTCGATCCGCAGTTCGGAGCAGGGCGTCGCGGAAGCCGAAACCGGCTGCCGTTGTGAAGAAGGTAGCCCGTCGAGTGCCGAGCGCCGGCAGACGCCCGGGCGCTCGACGGGCCGCCCGATAACGCGCGGCAGCAAGCATCGCCCGGCCAGCCCGGGAAGGAACAATGTTAAGAAACGCGCCGAACCATCACCCGCTCGCCCTGCCTCCCTATCGGCCCTCCCGGCCAAGTTGGGCCACGCCGTCCTTCGGCCTTGGGGTGCTAGCAAGCCTGCTCTGCGTCGGAGCGGCAGTCCTGGCAAGCGTGCTCATGGTGCGCGTCGTGAGCGGTGCGATATTCGAGGGTGGTCGCGATCAGCGCACAGCCGAATCCGCAGCCGTGACGACGCTCGGCCTCCAGCCGCTGCAAACCCAGCGCAATGATGTCGAGCGAGCCCGCACCGCGAGTACGGCATTCGCGTCGTCACTCGCGGACTTCAGGGCGCGCAGCGTCCGTCCCACCGGCGATGTCGGGCTTAACCTCGGCGCTGCCGAAGCCAGGCGGCGCGACGCCGAACTCACGGCTCTCGTCCTCGAATGCATCCAGGCCGTGAACTGGTACAACCTCGCCGCGGCAGCGGTACCAGCCGCGGAGATGCAGGCGGCAGGGCTGCCCGAGCGCTTCGTCTGGGACACCGACTGCACGCCGTAGCATCAGCCCGCGCAGAGAATCAGCGAAACAATCAAGGAAGTGCCGGAGGTATAGCATGGGAATCATCGCCTGGATCGTGGTCGGCCTCATAGCAGGTGTCGTTGCGAAAGCCATCATGCCTGGCGGTGGGCCCGGCGGCATCATCATCACCATCCTGCTCGGTATCGCAGGAGCGTTCGTCGGCGGATTTCTGGCCGCAGCACTTGGCGTCGGCGAAGGCATCAATCAATTCGACCTCCGCACCGTACTCGTCGCGATATTCGGCGCCATCGTCCTTCTGTTCGGATATCGGATGCTGACCAGCGCCTCCGGGGGCCGAATATAGCGGTCGTATAGAGCGCAACCGTGAAGTGACGGTTCCGCCAGCATCGTTCGACCGAATACGAAAAGGGCCGCGGCAATCGCGGCCCTTCTCGGTCTCTCTCGATGCTGGCCCGGGTGTTAGTCAGCGTCCGCCGCCCCGGCGAGTTCCGCCGGTGCGGTCGTCTCACTTGCTGTCACCGCGTCCGTCGTCTCGACGATCAAGACGATCTGTTCGATCGCCTGCCCGCAGCCTGCACAGCACGACGCTGCCTCCTCGTTCCGAACCGCGCAGTCGAGGCACCGCAGCGGCATGGGATCCAGCTCCAGCCCCGCACTCACGATGAACTGCCGCACCATGGGGTGCGTCTCATTCAGCTCGCTGATCGTCACCTCGCGCACGTCCGTCACCGTCTTGTAGCGGCGCATCAGCCCGTTCCGGAGCATGTATGAGATGGCGTTCGACTTGTCCGGATCGCTGCCGGGTACGCCATTCCGGCTATCTCGCGACCACTGATCGATCAGCTTGATCGTCCAGAACCCCGTCGGCGGCATGCATCGCTTGACCATGATCGCGATCGCCTCGACCGACCCGAGCAGCGCGTCCGCCGCGATGCCCTGCCCCGCATCGAGGTGGTCGGCTTCGCCCGCGGCGGCGACCAGGTCACCGCTCACCGTCCCCGGCACGCCGGAGATCAGCACGCGCTTGTCAAACCGGTTCTTGATCCACGTGATGACGCGAATGTAGTCCGAGTCACCCGTCATCAGCACGTACGTGCCCACCTGTGGACGGTCAAGTGCCGTCTCCATGATGTCCATCAGCATGTGCAGGTCGGCGGAACTCTTGACGCGCTCCTGCCCGTCCCGCACGAAACGCCGCACCGGCACGTCCCGCGCCGTGATGCCCGCCACGTCGAGTCCGCGCCGCACCCACTGCGGGTGCTCGTTGAAGTCCGCATACGCCATCGCGACCGAGACCCGGCCGTGCTTCTTCGCCTTCTCGATAAACGTTGAGATGTTCGGTTCGATTTGATAGACGTTCAGAAAGCTGTAACGGATGTTCTCGAGGTCGATGAATAGTCCGACCTCCCCGGTTCCCGCGCCCTGCATATCTCGTCTCCTGCTCTGTCCGTCCGTATCTATATGTCCCTAATCGTAGCACCAAGGCCCGACCGCTACCCCGCGCTAAGCGTGCGGGCGGCCAAAGGCAGGGTGACCTGTCACGAGCGAAGCGAATGACCTGTCACGAGCGAAGCGAATGACCTGTCACGAGCGAAGCGAATGACCTGTCACGAGCGAAGCGAATGAGACTCCCAGCACACCACCACGTTGCCGCGTGTGTTCCCTCTCCGAACTCGGAGAGGGTGGCCGATGGCCGGGTGACCTGTCACGAGCGAAGCGAATGAGGTCCCCCGGCCACGCCAGCAATCCCAACATGGCCCGAGACGCGTATTGCTACAATGGAAGCAAGGCGCGCTCGATGCGCCCGGAAGCCGAACGAAAGAGGAACCAGTACCGATGGGACCCACCGCCAAGACTCTGCTGCTGATGGGTGTTCTCACAGGCATCCTTGCGGCGCTCGGGTACGTATTCCTCGGCGGCTGGCCGGGCGTCATCATCTTTATCGTCATCGCCGGCGCCTTCAACATCTTCGCGTACTGGAAGTCCGACTCGCTCGCGCTTCGCATGGCCGGCGCCCGCGAAGTGACGCCCGAAGAGGCGCCCCGCCTCCACCGCATCGTCGAAGAGGTCACAGCCCTCACGAATCTGCCCAAGCCCCGCGTCTACATCGTCGACAATCCGTCGCCGAACGCCTTCGCCACGGGACGCAACCCCAAGCACGCCGTGGTCGCCGCGACCACCGGCATCATGAACCTGCTCGATGACCGGGAACTGAAGGGCGTCATGGCCCACGAACTCGGCCACGTCGGCAACCGCGACATCCTCATCGGCGCCATCGTCGCCGTTTTCGCCGGCGCCATCGCGATGATCGCGAACGTCCTCCAATGGCGAATGATCTTCGGTGGCCTGGGCGGCGGCAGTCGCGACGACCAGCCGAACCCCATCTTCACCATCATCGCCATCATCCTGCTGCCGATCGCCGCGACGATCATCCAGCTCGCCATCTCCCGCACGCGGGAGTACGAGGCCGACCGCACCGGCGCCCGCACGACGCACGATCCCGACGCCCTCGCTGACGCCCTCATGAAGCTCGAGCAAGGCGTGGCCACGCGCCCGATGCAGGTGAATCCAGCCGCCGCTCACATGTTCATCGTCAATCCCCTCGCCGCCTTCAAGGGTGGCAAGACGATGGGTCGCCTCTTCACCACCCACCCGCCGATCGAGGAGCGCGTAGCCCGCCTACGGAAGATGGCTCAGACAGGGTACTGACCGAACGATCCCAGGCACGGCGTGCGGCCCTCACCCTGACGGGGTGCCGATCGAGCTCAATGCGGCACGCGGCGTCCTGATGAATGATTCTCGCGGCTACAACGTCATGCGCGACTTCGCGCTCCTGAACCGCCCCTTCTCGCCCGCCAGCATCCAATCGGCCCGAAATCGGTGATCCGTTGGCCGTCGCCGCGCGCATAGAGGCGCGCTTGCACGGCATTGCCGCCGCGCTGCACCATCCGCGAGCCCGCGAAAGGACCCCCTCCCATGAACTTCATTCGAGTCGCCAGGCACTACATCTGGCTCGCACCGCTTGCGCTCGGGATCGCCTTCATCGCGGCGGGCGCCTACATGATCGTCGAAGGCCGCGCGGCCAAGGACGAGGTTCGTGACGCCATTGTCCGCGAGAACATCACCACGTCGGCCGATGCAAGCATCCCCAACGTCCTCGTCAACAACGCCGAACGCGCCAAGTCCGAGGCAGCGGTCATTGAGAAGCACGTGCTCGAGATCACGGGCGGCAAGACCTATGCCGACCTGCCGCGCGACGACCCGGATCGGGCGACTGTGCTGAACGCGGTGACGCTCCGAACAGCCCTGAACCTGGCCGTCATGGGCTTCAAGGTGTCCGATCTCGTAATGGGTCTCGGCGCATTCATGCTCGTCATCGGCGCCACGTTCATCCTTTTCATCGCTCCTGCGGTCTACTACTCGGCCGAGGTCGCGAACCACTACGCCGAACTGATCAAGAAGGACGGCGCCGCGAAACCTGGCAAGCCCGCTGGCTCGGCGATCGGCAGCTCCGCAACGTAGGCTCCGAAGGCGCGTCACACCGAATATCCAACGCAGCCGTTTCGATCTGACGCGGCCGGTGGTGCTGGTGGGCGTCAGAGCCCCCGAAACACGACGCCTCACCTGCATCCAGGACAGGGCCGCCGCCACGGTACGATCTCCGCTAGGGCGCCGCATCCAGCAAGTCGCGCACGGCCCTCGCCAACTGCGTCGACGAGAACGGCTTCTGCAAAAACGCCAGCGAGTGCTCGGTCACACCGTGGCGCAGTAGCGAATCATCCGTGTACCCGGACGTAAAAAGCACCTTCGCCGTCGACCCCGCCTCCCGCAGCGCGGCAGCCACGCCCGCGCCGCCCACTTCCGGCATCACCACGTCTGTGACGATGAGATCGAAGTGCCTGTCTGAAGCGCCAACGATACGCAGAGCTTCTCCGCCGTTTGTCGCCTCCACGACGGAGTACCCCAGGCCACCGAGGATGCGCGCCGCGACCTTGCGTACCGCCTCTTCATCCTCAACGAGCAGGATCTTCTCGTGCCCACGCGGAAGTGCCTCCGGAAGCGGCGCCACCCGATTCGGCGTCGCCTGCTCCAACACGCGTGGCAGGTAGATACGGAACGTCGATCCCACGCCGGGCTCGCTGTGTACCCCGATCCCCCCACCGGCCTGTAGGACGATGCCGTAGCACGTCGCCAGTCCCAGGCCCGTCCCCCTGCCATGCTCCTTCGTCGTAAAGAACGGCTCGAAGGCGTGGCGCCGCGTCTCGGCATCCATGCCAATACCGGTATCAGTCACGGACAGCACCACGTAGCGGCCCGCACCCACGGCGCCGGTCTCGTTCGCCTGCCGCGCATCGACATCGGCGTTCGCCGTGGCGATCGTCAGGCGCCCGCCATCGGGCATCGCATCGCGCGCATTCACGACGAGATTCATCACCACCTGCTCGAACTGGCTCGGATCCATCTGCACCTGGCCAAGGTCAGGCGCCAGCACGGTCACGAGTTCGATGCTTTCCGTGATCAGGCGCGAGAGCATCCGCTCCGCCTGTACGATCACCTCGTTGAGCTTCATCGTCTGCGGTTGAATGATCTGTTTCCGCGCAAAGGCAAGGAGCTGCTCGGTCACAGCGGCCGCCCGCACCGCCGTCGCCCGGATCTCCACGAAGTCATCCTCCGCATCTTCGCCGGCCTTCAACGACGCAATGCCCAGTTCGGCGTACCCGATGATCGCCGTCATCAGATTGTTGAAGTCGTGCGCGACGCCACCGGCCAGCAATCCGATGCTCTCCATCTTCTGCGCCTGGAGGTATTGCGCCTCGAGCCGCCGGCGGTCGGTGACATCCTCCGCGACTCCAGCCAGGCCTGTGATCGCCCCGCCTTCCATCAACGGGCCGACGCTAAATTCAATCAGGCGGCGAACACCGTCCTTGCGCATGACCTCCGTCTCAAAACGCGACACGAGCGTGCCGTTCGTAAGTACGTCGCCCAGCGACGCCAGCGCTTCGTCGAGTCGATCCGGCGCAAGCACCCGGCGAACGTCCATGCCAACCAGTTCGGCCTCGCTGTATCCGGTCAGTTCGCAGAGATTACGGTTCACGAACGTAAAGCAGCCGCCAAGGTCGAGCGCGCCGATCGCATTCGTCGCACTGTCTACCACGCGGCGGCGGAAGTCGCGCTCGCGCATGAGCGCATCCTCGGCGCGTTTCCGGTCGCTGACATCCCGCACCGTGCACGTAAACGTCCGCCTGATGCCGAGGTTCACCTCCGCAATCGTCAACTCCAACGGAAAGCTTGAGCCATCTTTGCGTTGCCCGGCCACCTCGCGCCCGATGCCAATGATCCGCGCCACTCCCGTGCGCAAGTAATCGTCGATGTAGGAATGCGCCGGGTGCTGCGGATCAGGCATGAGCAGCGCGACGTTTCGCCCGATCATCTCCGAGGCCTGATAGCCGAACAGTCGCTCTGCGGCCGGATTGAAGGCCTCGATCACGCCCTCCTCGTCGAGCGCGATGATCCCGTCCACCGCCGTTTCGACGATCGCCCGAATGCGCGCCTCGCTCTCACGGAGCGCCTGCTCCGCGCGTTTCCGCTCCGATATGTCACGCGCGATCACCGCGGCGCCCAGTGTCACGCCTCCCTCGCCGCGAATCGGCGAGAAGCTCATCGACACCGCGATGCGCGTGCCGTCCTTATGTACACGAATCGTCTCGTAGTGCGAGATACGCTCTCCCTGCCGGACGCGCTCCGCCAGGGGTTCCAGCTCGTCGGGATGTTCAGGCGGTACGAGCATCGCGACGGACTGGCCCATCATCTCGGCGGCCGTATAGCCGTAGAGCCGCTCGGCGCCCGGGCTCCACGTGTGGATGAGGCCATCCAGCCCCGTCGCAATGATCGCGTCGACAGAGGACGCGACGAGCGATGTGAGCCAGTCGAGCTCGGAGATGCCGGGCACTGAATCGCTTTGCGGTTGTTCCTGCACGCCGAAGCATAGACGCGCGTTCGCCAGCGTGGCAATCAGCGAGCTGGCATCACGAGGACGCGCGACGCTCGTGCGCCGAGCCTTTGTGGGGCGGCCGCCCACGCCGCTTCGCTCCTATTCTTGCCACCGCACGTCCCACAGCCGCACGCCCTCATCGAACCCCTTCGGGACGAACTCGCCGCGGTCGACGAACACGAAGCCCTTCCCGGACAGCAACCCTCGCACCGTGTCCGGCACGAGGATCTCGCCCGCGCCTGCCTTCGCGGCGATGCGCGATGCGAGGATCACCGTGGCGCCAAAGAGATCGCCGTCTTCCTCGATCGGCTCCCCCGCGTTCAGCCCGACGCGGACGTGCAGTGGTTCCGGCATCGAATCGGTGTGCGCCGCGAACGCGCGCTGCAGCGAGATCGCGCACTCCATCGCCGACGTGACGCTACCGAACGACGCCAGAAACCCGTCGCCCATCGTCTTCACTTCCGCACCGCCGTGCGCCCTCAGCGTCTGGCGCGTGATGCGCTCGTGTTCCCGCAGCACATCCCGCCCCTTAGCGTCGCCGAGGCGCTGCATCATCTCCGTGTGCCCGACGATGTCCGTGAAGAGAATCGTGCGGAGGCCCCCGGAAGGTGGGCGATTGCGCGCTGACTCGGGCACGCGCGTGTTACCAGAAGTCGCTCCTCCTTCGAGGAACTGCGTGACGATGTCCGAGACGTCGTGATTGAACAAGCCAAGAGCGCCTTCGACTTCAGCCAGCCGGGCGTGCCGGACGCTCGCCGCGATCTTCCGCGCCTGTTCCCGACTGAAGGAGGGCGCGCTCGATGAACTCACGACCAACGTCGGGCATTCGATCCGGCCGAGGTATTTGGAACAGTCGAATTCGCGCCATGCCGCCATCTGCCACAGATAATCCGCCTGCTCGATGCTCTCGCGCATGAAGTGAGCGTATGGAACATCAGGCGCCGGATCCCATCCCTGCAGGAAGCTCGCCAACGTCTCGGTGTAGACCTGCCAGTTCTTCTCAGCGAGCGATCGCACGGCGCTCTGTTCGGGCTGATCGAGCAGGTCAGCCAGCCGAATCGGCGGCGGCGCCACCAGCACCATGCGGCGGACACGCCCTGGCTCAAGCCCCGCAACCGTCGGATGGTAATTGATCGCCAACATGTCGAACTGCGGCACTCCAAGCTTGTCCGCAACCCCAAGGACATCGGACGCCCATGCCTCCTGCGTAACCGCCTGGACACCGCGCTCCGACATCCCGTAGTTGCGCGTATCCCACCGGACGAGCATCGCCCGTGAGGCGATGCCTTCGTATAACGCCGCGATCTGAGGGATGCGCATCTCGAGCGCGATATGTGAAAACGTCAGTGGCGACGAGACGAATACCGGGAAGCCTTCGCCCATCGTCCAATACGCGATGCTCACGTCGTCACGCGCCTGGGCGTACTGGATCTGCGGCTCGATCCTCATTCGCGCCACCGCACGTCCCACAGCCGCACGCCCTCATCGAACCCCTTCGGCACGAACTCGCCGCGGTCGCCGAACATGAAGCCCTTGCCGGACAGCAACCCTCGCACCGTGTCCGGCACGAGGATCTCGCCCGCCTCAGCCTTCGCCGCGATCCGCGACGCAAGGATCACGGTCGCCCCGAACAGATCTCCGTCTTCTTCGATCGGCTCTCCCGCGTTGAGGCCGACACGCACGTTCAGTGGCTCCGGCATCGAATCGGTGTGCGCCGCAAACGCGCGCTGCAGCGCGATCGCGCACTCCATCGCTAACGTGACGCTGCCGAACGACGCCAGAAACCCGTCGCCCATCGTCTTCACTTCCGCACCACCGTGCGCCCTCAGCGTCTCGCGCGTAATGCGCTCGTGTTCGCGCAGCACGTCGCGGCCCTTCGCGTCGCCGAGGCGCTGCATCATCTCGGTGTGCCCGACGATGTCGGTGAAGAGCACGGTGCGAAACGCGGAAGGTCTCGTCTGGACGTCGTCCAGTGCACCGTCCACCGTCGAGGCAGGCGGCGCCTCACGGTCGAGGAACCGACTCGCCTGTTCGGCGAGCGCCTCAGCCGATGCGACCTCGACGAACTGACAGTGTTGCAAACGTGATGCTGTCTCTTGTACGGCGCGCCGAGGTACTGCACCGTTCCCGGATTGATACATGACGATGGTGGGCGCCTGGACGCCCTCGACTTGGTTCGAGACGTCCATCTCACCGTATTGCTCCAGATAGCGCGCTGCCATATCGGGCGAGACGGCGCGCCGCAGCGTCTCCGACCATGCCGCGGCATCACGGCCGGGCGCCATGGAGCCGAGTGACCGGCGCATCATCGGCCAGTTGTTGCGGGCGAGATCCATCATGGCCCGAACCGCATCGGTAGTGAGTACGGAAGACCCCCGTATATACGGATCCAGAAGCGCCATACGCTCGACGCACTCGGGTTGCGTGGCCGCAAATGCAATTGCGATCGGTGTGCCGTCCCAGTTCGCGCGGATATCGACGCTCTGGCCACCGAGGGCCGTGACGATCGCCGCTATGTCCTCGATTTGACGCTCGATGGAAATGTCCTGAACGTCACGAGAAGACGCGCCCATGCCGCGCCGGTCAAATTGAACGACGCTCCGTTTCGGCACGATCGGCATGCCTGACGAAGCAGCGATCGTCTGGGGCCAGCCCCACACAAGGACGATCGCCGGAGGCGTGCCTGCCTGAACCGCGTAGGCGATACGCGTGCCGTCGGCGCTCGTGGCGTAGCGGATCTGCGGTTCCATCCTCGGATTATGCTGGATGG
This sequence comes from Dehalococcoidia bacterium, assembly GCA_031430415.1. Taxonomy (GTDB): domain Bacteria; phylum Chloroflexota; class Dehalococcoidia; order DSTF01; family JACRBR01; genus JANPBN01. The sequence continues at coordinate 3,550 of JANPBN010000087.1, read as the reverse complement.
GAGGCCATCGTGGGAGCGGCGCCGCCGCCGACCTCACCGCGCGGCACTCCGCCGGCACGCCAATGCCCCGCTCGGAAGCGGGGCATTGGCTGAGGTTCGATGGGTGCGCAGCGCGCGCGCTTACGGCCCGACGCTATAGGTCGTCGTCGATCCCTTGACGACCGTGTTGTTCTTGATGATGTACACCTTGCACTTCGCGCCTGCCGGTACCGGCTGCACGTTCACGGTTTCGACGCTCGTCGGCGGCGCGCCCGGCGTCGGCTCGAACCACGGTCCAGCGAGATCGAAACGCTCGTACGAATCTGACGGACCCGACGTCTTGCCGTTGAACCAGCACTTGTTGATGAGCGAGTACTCGTACGGCACGACCGGAGCCGTCGTGTTGATCGCCACGCGCACGTCGATCGGCGTGTCGGCCTGCGCCGTGCCGACCAACGTAGTGGATCCGGTCGCGGTCCCCGCGAAGACTGCCGTGGCGATGCCCAGTCCCAGGGCCGCTCCAATAACCAACGTCGTAATGCGCCTCATCGTTCCCTCTCCTTACCCCTCAGGGGCGTCGTCACTGGCAGATGTCGGAGTTCGACGCCTCGCCGTATCCAAGCTTCCACTTGAGCGGCGTCGTACCGGGGTCGATCGTGTCGGCTTCCCAGATCACATCGGCGATGCACTTGTGGCCATCGGCATTCGGGTACACGCCGGTGCCCTTCGTCGTCTGGCTCCATTCGATGAGCACACCAAGCGTCGCCGGCAGCAAATAGTTGGGCTTCGCCGTCCCGTCCTTGCCCTCGACGAACCAGGTGGGCGAACAACCGAAGTTCACCTCGGGCGAGTCATGCGTGTGCACGGCGCCGCTCTGCTCCGGGTGCTCGACCTTCGTCTTGATCGTCACCTTCATCGTCATGCAGTGACCCTTGAACTTCGGGTATGCGTCGGCGTACACCCAGCGGCTCCCGTTGGGACCGGCCTGGAACGGCGCCATCGAGTCCTTGAGCGTCGTGTTCATCTTCTGGAACACCTGGTCAAGAACCTCCAGCGCCGGCGGCAGTTGCGCCCATCGCACCGTACAAGTGGGAATCGTGTCGATGAGCGGCACACAGAGCTGCACAATCTCATCGACGACATCGAGCGACTGTGGGTACGGGTTCGGATAGTTCACGACAGCGATCACGAGCCCGGGCCGTTGCGAAGCCATGATCCGCGTCTGCTGCAGGATCGTCGTGTAGTTGTTGCGGAGATCCGTCCAGAGCGTCGAGTTCGCAAGAATCTCCGCTCCGCACGCGCTACCGCCCGAGAAGTCGTGATCCTTCACCTTAGTGAAGCAGTCGGTGACCAGCTTGACGACCGTCGCATTCTGCTCGCCCAGCTGCAGCGTCAGGAAGTCCGGGCGCATGTTGTACGCACTGGCCAGTCCGCCGCCCGTGATGTAGCTCGACGACGTCTGTCCATTCTTCGCCTGGTTGAAGAGGCACCAACCGGGCGACTTGATCCGGTCGGCCAGCAGCTTCTCCGGGTACCGCTTGCCGTTGTCGTTCATCTCCTTGCCGTTGGTGAGGTCATCACCGCTGGCGACGTAGATGCGACAGCCGGCCGCCTCGGCCGGATCCGCACTCGGTCCCCGACCGCCGCTCGCGAACAAGCCGGTCGCGACGGCTACCACCGCGAGCAGCCCAAGCCCAACGACGGTCCGCCTGAGAATCCCTGTCCGGTGTTGTTCGTTCATCGATCGTTCCCTCCCTGGAATGTGCCAGACCTTTGCGCAATGCGAAGGTGATTCGGGGACGGACAGATGTCCGTCCCCGGATCAGGACTGCTATGGGGTATCGACAATCAAGTTCTGCGAACCGAGGTTGTTGGCCTCGTTGAACTCGGCGACGAGGTTACCCGGGTCGACATCGACATCGAAGAACAGGAACGACGGATCGGATCCCGTGTTCGCCGTGATGACGATCGAAGCGAGCGCACCCTCACCGGCATTCAGTCCTGCCACCTTCGTGCACGTAATCTCCGGAGCCATATTGCCGACATCGCCAGCGTGCGACGTAACCACGCACGTGAAGCCTGGGATGGTCGCCGATATGCTCGAGTACTCGTTGAACCCTGCATCGACGTTGATCTGGATCACCACTTCATCAGTCCCAGCGTCGGCATCTGCAGCCGTCGGCAGATCGCCGACGTTCGTCACGTCGAAGTTCACCGTGACCTGGTCGTTGTTCGGAACGGGATCCGGGTTGGCGAAGATCGGCCCCATCACCAGGTCGATGCAGCCCGAGCAGATGTCGGCGTTGATCGTCGTCACCTCGGTGTCCGTGTTGTTCGTCTCATCACTCTCGGCGAACTCGTTGTTCGAGTCAACCGTAATCGTGCTCGAGACGCTTGGCACGGCGGCCGCCGTCGTGTCGAAGCGAACCGTAAGCACGGTGTTCTGGCCCGCGAGCAGGTTGCCCGTGCAGGTGACTGTCAGCGTGACGAAGCTGCACGTAAAGCCCTGCGAACCAGCAGCCGTGTCGAACGTCATACCCGTCAGGTTGTCGAACACCTGCGTGATGTCCAGACCGTTCGCGTCACTCGTCCCACCGTTCGCGACGACGATCGTGTACGTCACGATCGCACCCGCTGCGACCGGGTCAGGAGCATCCTCCACGTTGGCGAGGATGATGTCGACGGACGCGCCGCCCACGTTGGTCGTCACGGAGTCTTGCTCCGTGCCGTCCGCAGGATCGGCCACGCTCGCTGTGTTCGTGAACGACGTGGTCACGCCCGCATTCACCGTCACCTGGATCGTGATGACCGTATTCCCCCCCGCGGCGAGCCCTGGAGGGCCATCGCCGCAGCTCACCGTGCCTGCGGCTTCGGTGCAGGTGAATCCGTTGGTCGCAACCGCACTGACGAACGTCACTTCGCTCGGGAGTACGTCGGTCACGGTCGTCGAGCCCGTCATAGCGCCCGTGCCGACGTTCGACACGGTGATCGTGTAGTCGAAGCTCTGTCCCGGCGTCACCTGCGAGGTGCTCGCCGACTTGTTGATGATCAGGTTCGGAGCGTCCGGCACCGGCGTCGGCGTTTCGCCGCCGACGTTGGTCGTCTTCGTCTTGCAGTTGTCGAGCTCGTTCGTCTCGTCAATCTCGTGGTCCGGGTCGATGCACGCCTGGTTGTACATCGTCCCGCTTGATGCGGTGATGAACACGTGTACCGTGATCTCCACCGTCTGCTCGGGCTCGATGTCACCGACGCACGTCGCCACATTCACCGGGTTCTCGGAAATAGAGCAGAGCATGTTCGCTGCGTTGGCAGAGACGCTCAGCGGGATGAGACCCACCGGCAGCGTGTCAACCACAACCGCGTCGACCGCAATCGCCCCGTTGCCCCATATCGTCTCGTTCTTGACCGTGATGGTGTAGTCGGCCTCCTGGTTCTGCTGAGCCGTGTCCGGCCCGACCTTGCTCACCACCGTCAGGTTGATGCGCGACTTGACGGTCGTCTGGACCGTGTCGACGTTGTCCGTCTCGTCGCCCTCCGGAATCTCGTTGTTCGGGTCGACGAACGCGCTGTT
>JANPBN010000086.1:0-11042 GCA_031430415.1 Dehalococcoidia bacterium | reverse complement strand
CACGCGAGATCGCGAATGGCGTAACTCAGTGATCAATTCGTCAAGGTCTTACGCTTCCAGCTTTGCCTTCAGGATGTCGGTGAGTGAGGCCGGGTTAGCGCGTCCTCGCGACTCCCGCATGGCCTGCCCGACGAGGAACTTGATCGCTTCCTGCTTGCCTGCCCTGTACTCCGCGACGGCCTTCTCGTTCGCGGCGATCACGCCGTCGACGATGGCCCCGATCTCGTCGCTGCCGCTGATCTGTTCTAACCCAAGCTCCTTGATCACGGCTGCCGGCACCTTGCCCGTGTTGTACATCTCCTCGAAGACCTGCTTCGCGATCTTGCCCGAGATCGTCCCGTCTTCGACCAGGGCGATCATAGCATAGAGGTCTCCGGGTTCGACGCGCGCGTCCGCGATATCGGCGCCTGCGGCGTTGAGCAGCCGCGCGAAGTCGCCGAGCATCCAGTTCGCTGTCTGCTTCGCGAACTTCGCCGCGATCGCGTCATCGGCGCCCGCGTCACCCGCGGCCTTCGCCGGGGCGATCGCGCGCTCGTAGTAGTCGGCTCGCGCCCGCGTCTCCGTCAGCAGCACCGCCTCGTACCGCGACAGCCCGTACTCTGCCTCGAAGCGATGGAGCTTCGCGTCGGGCAGCTCGGGCAGCTTCGCGCGGATCGCGTCGACATCTGCCTCGGTAAGCGTGACGGGCGGCAAGTCGGGCTCGGGGAAGTAGCGATAGTCGTGCGCGCCTTCCTTCGATCGCTGGCTGACCGTGTGTCCCTCGGTCTCCACCCAGCCGCGCGTTTCCTGCGGGATGCGATGGCCGGCGTCGAGTTCGGCGGTCTGCCGGATGACTTCGTGCGCCAGTGCGTTGTACACGGCGCGGAAGCTGTTCATGTTCTTCACTTCGACCTTGGATCCGAGTTCCGTCTGGCCGATCGGCCGCAGCGAGACGTTGGCGTCGCAGCGGAAGTTACCTTCCTCCATGTTCGCCTTGCTGATGCCGATGTAGCGGAAGATCTGGCGCAGCTTCATCAGGTACGCCCGCGCCTCTTCGGGCGAACGCAGGTCGGGCGCGCCGACGCACTCCATCAATGGCACACCGGCACGGTTCATGTCGATAAGCGAGAACAACTCACCGCTCTGATCGGTCTTGTGCGTCAGGCGTGCCGTGTCCTCCTCGAGGTGGCAGCGTTCGATGCGCACCTTCCGCGCCTCTCCGCCCTCCGGCTCGATCTCGATCCAGCCATTCTGCGACAGCGGCAGGTCGAATTGCGAGATCTGGTAGCCCTTGAGCAGGTCCGGGTACGGGTAGTTCTTGCGGTCGAACTTCGAGAACGCAGGGATCTCGCAGTTCAGCGCCAAAGCCGCCATCACCGTGTATTCGACGGCCTTTCGGTTGATCACCGGCAGCACGCCGGGGAGCGCCATGCAGACGGGGCACATGTGCGTATTGGGCGTCTCGTCGGCATAGGAGGCGCGGCAGCCGCAGAACATCTTCCGTTCGGTCAGGAGCTGCACATGCACCTCAAGGCCGATCACGGTCTCGTAGCGGGTTGCCGGCGTCGTCGTCGATGTCATCTTTGAGTCATTCTATCGAGGGCGCGCGCGGGGAGCCACGCTGGTGACGGGGGCCGGAGCCGAACCGTCGGCTGCCTCGAGACGCAGGATTACGCGACCGGCGGGGGCGGAGCGTTCACGGCACGGAGGGATGCCACATCCGCTGCGGCGCCCGTGACCATAAGCGTCAGATCGAGGCTGATCGTCACCATGCGATATCCCGCGTCGACGTGCTTCGGCGCCAGTTTCGCCGTCGCGTGGATGCCCGGCGTGATGCCGCGCTCCCGGCAGGCGCCGGCGATCCGGAGGCGCGCTTCCTCGAATGCGCCGCCGTTGTCCGCGGCGGGCGCCTGCCCCAACGTGATGCTCAGATCCGCCGGGCCCACGTACACCGCATCGATCCCCGGCACCGCCAGGATCTCGTCCAGACGCTCGACCGCCTGCTTCGTCTCGATCATCGGGATGCACGCCACCTCCGCATTTGCGTGTTGGAAGTAGTCGGGCCCACCGTAGAACGTGGTGCGCACAGGCCCGTAGCTCCGCGCGCCCTCGGGGAAGTACCGGCACGCCGAGACGGCCGCGCGCGCCTCGTCCGCGCTGTTCACCATCGGGATGATGATGCCCATCGCGCCGGCGTCCAGCATCTTCATGATGATGCCCGGCTCATTCCACGGCACGCGCACGACCGGCGTCGCGTCCGTCGTCGAGATCGCCTGCAGCATCGTAAACGCATCGCTGTAATCAATCGCGCCGTGCTGCATGTCGATGCAGACGTAGTCGTAGCCCTGGTGCGCCATCGCCTCGGCCGAAAGCGAACTCGGGATCGTCAGCCACGCGCCGAACGCTGGCTCGCCGCGCCGCCACATCGCCTTTAGCCGGTTCTCGCGCACGGTGGACACCCTTCCTATCGATACCCCTCGATGATCGGCCGGCGGGGCAGCGTCCACCACGGCGCGTTGAGCGCCGCGCGCAGATCGCCCGTGATGTCGAGCTGCGCCCCCAGCAGCGCGGCCTCGAGATGCTCGGGCCGGCTCGCACCGACGATCGCCGATGTCACGCCCGGCTGCGCGATCACCCACGCGATCGCCAGCGCCGCCATCGTCACGCCATGCGCGTCGGCGACGGCGCGGATCATCTCGGCTGCGTCGAACTGGGCATCGTCCCAGTAGCGTTGCTGGTAGCGCCGCGCCGCCGTGCCGAGCGTGAAGCGGGTGCCCTCGACCGGGTCGTCGCCCTTCTTGTACTTGCCCGAGAGGAATCCGCCGGCGAGCGGGTTGTAGACCAGTACGCCCAACCCCTCCGCGCGAGCCAACGGAAGCAGTTCCGTCTCGATCTCGCGGTAGAGCAGGTTGTAGCGCGGCTGCACCGACTCGTAGCGAGCGACTCCGAGCCGCGCGCTCGTCGCCAGCGCCTGTCCGAGGCGCCACGCCGGATAGTTCGAGCAGGCGGCATAGCGCACCTTGCCCGCGCGGACGAGATCGTCGAGGGCGCGCATCGTTTCCTCGATCGGCGTTGCCGGATCGAAGCCATGTACCTGGTAGATGTCGATGACATCCGTGCCGAGGCGCCGCAGGCTCTCCTCGCAGGCGCGGATGATGTGATAGCGCGAGAGTCCAACATCGTTCGGCCGCGGCGACATCGCCCCGGCGCACTTCGACGCCACGATGAGCGCATCGCGGTTGCCGCGTTCGCGCATCCATCGGCCGATGATCTCCTCCGTGCGGCCCGTCGTGTCATGCGTGCCACCCAACGGATACACGTCGGCCGTGTCAATGAAGTCGATGCCGCCCTCTACCGCTCGGTCGAGGATCGCGAATGACGTCGCCTCATCGCATTGGAGGCCGAAGGTCATCGTCCCAAGGCAGAGAGGTGGAACGCGTAGTCCGGTGCGGCCGAGCTGTCGTGTTTCCATTGTGAAGTTCTCCATAGCTGGTCAGCGCGTCAGCGAACGGACGTCAGCCTAGCGCGTCGCTCGCGATCGCGCCGCCACACGCCGTGGCGCGAGTCGGCGCAGGCCCGATGTCAGCGCGGCCCGCCCGCGATGTCCTCGCGTTCAAGCACCCTGACGCGGAAGCCGTCCTTCTTCAGCGTGTACGCCGCCGTCAGTCCGGCAATGCCCCCGCCGACCACGATGATGTTCCTCGACATGCCGCGATTCTACGATGCGAACCGCCGGGCGTCGACAACCAAGTCGCCACCTCAGCCGCGTGCGTCGTGCTCGGCGAGCAGCCTCGCCGGAGCGAGGGCGCGCCAGCAGCGCTCCAACAGCTCGCGCACTTCGTCCGGATACGCCTTCGACAGGCGGATGAGGATCGTCGGGTAGCCGCGATAGTGATCCGTCGTGAAGTACGTCTCGGGCTGCGTCCCCATCAGGAACCGCTGCTCGATGTCGTCGACCGGCGTCAGAACGAGCACATCCTCCTCGCGGAGGCGAGCCATGAACTTCTTCTTGACCCGCACGGCCGGTGTCCCGTAGCTCGTGCCCGCCTCGACGCCCGGGAGCCCCAGCGCCATCGCCTCGAACCCCGCGTACGTCATCCCGCGCTTCTTCCGTGGCATGCCGCCAGTGTAATTCGAAGCTCCAGGCGTCGCGAACCCGCCCGCCAGCTTGACGGGCTCCCGGCATCGTTCTTTACGGCAGTTCCCGGCAGAGCGTATGCTCGCCACACCTGTAGTGAGGCATGATGAACAAATTCGCCGCATCGCTCGCGTTGCTCCTGTTGGCATGCGCCGCCATCGCAGGCACCGTGCCCGCCGTGGGCGCTCCCTACTCGAACACGTCAACCGTGACGAACACCGAACTCGCGCTGGACTGCGATACCGCCGTCGCCGGCGTGCAGGCAGCGTGTACCTATCCTCCCGGCACCCCCACGATCGCCATCGATGTCGTCTTCTCGAATCTGCTACTCGCGGGCGCGGACATCGGATCCTTCAACTTCGACATCCTCGGCACCAACCAGGCCGTCTTCAATCCCGCCACTCCCGTCGATGCCAACATGAACGCTAACCCGGACTTCGCCGAAGCCAGCGTCGGGACGCTCGGGACATGGGCGTGTACTCCCCCTGCGCCAGACCGCGACGCAAATCCCAGCCCCACAGCGACCGATTCGTTCTTGTCGTGCTTCGTGTCCGATGTTGGCAATCCCATCCCTGCCGGCCAATCTCGGATTCTTGCGAGGCTACACCTCAACGTCACGGGGACCGGCACGGGCACATTCACGCTAGCGAACTTCGGTCTATGGACCGGCGCCGGTAGCGAACTCGGAAGCTGCAACCCGCTGAATGTCCAGCCGGCTACCTGCGCTGCCGCAACGCTGACGATATGCCCGGACCTGGACTGCGATACCGTGCTCGACGCATCGGACAACTGTCCCACGGTCGCGAACCCCACCCAGGCCAACAACGACGGCAACACGATCGTCCTCCAGCCGGGTCGCACCTACAACGACATCACGCGCGCCAACTCCGATGGCCTCGGCGATGTGTGCGACGGCGACGACGACAACGACGGCATTGCCGACGCCAGCGAGGCATCGGGCGTCGCGTGCACCGGCATCGCGACCGATGCGCTCCTCCCCGACACCGATGGCGATCGCGTGCTGGATGGCGTCGAGTGCCAGCTCGGAACCAGTCCGGTCGCGGCGAATCCCGTCGGCGACCCATTGCTCGCCATCTGCAAGGATCCGACGAACAGCGATGCTGATGGCGTCATCGCGGGACGCGAGTATTGCTACTACGGCACGAGCGACAACAACCCCAACAGTGACGGCGATAACTGCAGCGACCGGCGCGAGATCGCCTCGATCAACGCCGATCTCACGGTGAACGCGACCGACCTCTCGCAGATCGCCCAGGCGTGGGGCGCGCCGTACCCTGTGGGATCAGCGGCCCATCTCTACGACTTTGACATCAACAAGGACGGCACCATCAACGCGCTCGACCTCTCACAGACCGCCCAGGCCCTCGGCAACTGCTGGTAGCACCTTGTAACGCACCGGAGATTCTGCCATAGCCGAACCGCTCTCGTAGCGCAGCGAAGATCCCGCCAAGGGCGGGACCCCTCCCGTCACAACTCCCGCATCTGTCGGCTCCCGACGCCGGCGAAGAACGCGCAAACGATCGCCACCGACGAGAATACGCCGATCGCCGTCGGCGTACTCGTCGCCTCGGCCAACGCGCCCATGAACAGACTGCCGAACGGGTTCAGCCCCTGCACCATCGTGAAGAGCGAGAGGACGCGGCCCCGGTACTCGTCATCGAGGTTCAGTTGCAAGAGCGACTGGTTGAACGTCGAGAACACGACGAGGTTCATGCCGCCCATCACCAGCAGCAGGAACGAAAGCCAGTAGATGCGCGAGAACGAAAACGCCAGCACCATCACCATGTACAGCATCAGCGCCACGGTCATCGCCTTGCCCTTGTGGCGCGTGTTCGAGAACCTCGCCACGACCAGCGTCATGAGAATCGCGCCGACACCCACGCCGGTCTGCAAGAACCCGTACCCCTGCGCGCCGACGCCGAGATAGTCGACGGCCATCGAAGGCATCAGCTGCAGGTAGGGGAAGACGAGCAGCGTCGGTACCGCCTGCAATAACACGATGCGCCGCAGAACCGCGTGCCGCGCAAGGAACGTGATGCCCAGGCGCATGCTCCGCAGCACGTTCTCCGCCGGCCGCGCCACCACCGGGCGCAGCTTCAATTGGAGAAGCGTCAGGGATGCTGCTCCGAAGAACATCGCCTCCGCGAAGAACGATGACTCGATGCCGGCGAAACCGATCAGCGCGCCGCTGACGTTCGGCGCGACGACCCGCGACATGTTCTGCGCGCCGGAGTTCAACGCGATGGCGTTCGTCATCGACTCCGGCCCGACGCTGCTGTACACCAGGTATTGCCGCACCGGGTTGTAGATGCTCTGGCACGTGCCGCCAATGAACGCCGTCACGTACAGATGCCACACCTCGACCGTGCCCGTCACCACAAGCACGCCGATGACGAGCGCGTTGGCGGCGTTCAGCGCTGTGGCGCCGCCCGCGAGCCACTTCCGGTTCAGGCGCTCCGCCATCACGCCCACCACGGGCGACACGAACAGAATGCTGATGCCACGAATGAACTGGACGAGACCGAGTTGGAACGGCGACCCGGTAAGGTCGTGGACGAGCCACCCCTGCCCGATCGCCTCCATCCAGTTCGCGAAACCGCTCGCCAGCGTGCCCGAGATCAGTAGCCGGAAGTTGCCGATGCGCAGCGTGTCGAACATGCCCGGCCGCACGGGCAACGCCGCAGCCGCGCCGGAAGCATCGGGAGGGGGACCACCGACAGCCATACGCTGCCGCAGCGTACGCCAGCGCGTCCGTAGCGGCTACGCGTACGAGGCAACGTGGTGCCGGGGGTGGGGCTCGAACCCACATGACCTTGCGGCCGGCGGATTTTAAGTCCGCTGCGTATGCCAGTTTCGCCACCCCGGCGTGGTGACGCGCTCCACCGGCATTCTATCGTCGCGGCACATGCGAGAAACCGGCCCTCATGGGCCGGTCCCTGCGCTCGATTCACTTGGGAACGCCTAGATCCAAGCCCATCATCGCCACGGCGATGAACACAACCGTGATCACCGTGGCGAGTCCCAATACCCACGCCGCCTTCGTCGAACTGTTTCTCATCGTGCCTCCTACATTGCCGCCGCGCGCCCGGTCGGCGCCTGCGCCCGGCCCTCGCCCGGTGTGAACAGCAGCCACAACCCGGCGACGATCAGCCAGATCACGCTCAGGAACATGCCCGAAATCAAGACCCACCACGCGACGTCGACCCCGGCGGCCTGGGCGATCAACGACCCACCCGTGATCGCGGCACTCATGACCGGTATGCCGATGAGCCAGCGCGGAACCAGCGCCTCACGGCCCGCGAGAATGGCCAGCATGTAGATGCTCAGGACCAATGCAACGAACGCCGCGCCGACCGTGTTTTGGGTCGCCACCGCAAACCCTCGGGCGGTCACGAGCACCTGTTCCTGATGCGCTCCGCTCGAAGCGACGTACTCCTCCGCCAGCTCGACGAAGACCAACTGCAGCGCACCCGCGATCAGTGCCAGCACCCCCGCGGCAGCGATGCCAAACGCCGCCATCGCGGACAGCAACGGCGAGCGGTCCTTGAGGTTCGTGTAGAGCACGGCGGCGGCGGCGATCAGCGCGAGACCTGTCGCGGCACGGAAGAATGCGTTGCCTGTGTCCGCAGCGTTGCTCAGGTCCGCGAGGCGGCGCAGTTCGCCATCGAAGCCCTCGCGACTCGTGTCGTAGCCGCTGATCGATGTCGTGATCATCAGCAGCACGACCATCGCCAGCAGCAATACTCCCACGATGCGCTCGAACGGAATCTTGATGTCCATCTTCGGTCCCTCCACGTTCACTCGCCACAGCAGGTCGGCCGGTGCGCCGCGCACGACGCGGCCAAATACGCTTCCCACGAACCTCCACAAGGGGAGGCCGTCCGCCACGGACTCCTGGTGCTGCTCCCAGACGTCGGAGGCGATCTCGGCGCGGCGCGCGTCCCGCACGGCCACCGCCAGCCCCAGGGTGTACGCCGCCGTCCAGCCGCCCGCGATGCGAGACGCGACGCTGGCGACGCCCCTCGGTGCCCGGCCCGCTGCGATGCTCGTCATGACGCCGCCATTCCGCGCTTGAGCGCGTTCGCCGACGCCTGCACTGGAGCCGCCAGGGCCTGTACCGCTGCCTCACCCTCGGCCGTCACGCGATACATGCGCCTGCGCGGGCGTTCCTCGCCAGCCGCGATCTCCGGATCCTCCCAGCGGGACGCCAGGAGCCCGCGGACCTCGAGTCGCTCCAGCGCCCGGTACAGCGTGCCGTGGGACGTGAGGCTACGCGCCCCCTCCTCGTCTCGGATGTCCCGCGCGATGGCGTACCCGTGGAACTCGGGATCGCTCCCGCGTAGGAGCCCGATCCCCGCTTGCAGGATGGAGATCTCGATTGAAAGCAGCGCTCCGGCTTTTCGTCTCATGCCGGGAATTATGCTCCCGGAAGCCGCACGCTGTCAATAGGCAGATATATGCTTATAGAGAAAAATGGTTGACGTCGATCGACCGCGCCCGTGCCTAAAGCGCGTTAGACTCAGCGTCATGGATGCGCAGGAATGGTTGCTTGACGCCGACCCTGCTATTCGGTGGCAAGTACTCGGCGACGTCGCCGATGCACCGAACGATGTCGTCGTGGCCGAACGAGCGCGGGTGGCCACCGAAGGGTGGGGCGCGCAACTGCTGGCGCTACAAGACGATGGCGGGCAGTGGGCGGGTGGGGCATGCTTCCCGGCGCAGCGTCTGGATTGGCGCGCGGCGAACCAGGGCCAGCCGTGGACGGCGACGCTGCCGACTCTCCAGCTGTTACGTGACTTCGGGATCGATCCCCGCTCTGGCGCCGTGCGGCGGGCTGTCGCGCTCGTGCGCGATCGATGTCGTTGGGAGCACGCTGGCCAGGCGTTCTTCAGCGGCGAGGTCGAGCCCTGCATCAACGGCAGAACCGTCGCGCTGGGTGCCTACTTCACCCAGGATGTCGAAGGCGTCGTCGCCCGGCTGCTCGATGAGCAGCTCGACGACGGCGGATGGAACTGCGAGGCCGAGAACGGCTCGCTCCGCTCGTCGTTCGCGACGACGATCAACGTCCTCGAAGGACTACTGGCGCACGAACGCGCGACAGGTGGCTCGGCAGATTCGATCGCGGCCCGCCGCGGCGGCGAGGAGTATCTCCTCGAACGGAGGCTGTTCCGCCGCAAGAGTACGGGTGACCTCGTCGACCCGGCGTGGCTCCAGTTCTCCTTTCCTGCCCGCTGGCACTACGACGTATTGCGTGCCCTCGAATACTTTCGCGCGGTGGGCGATCCGCCTGATTCACGTATGAAGGAGGCGATCGATATCCTCCGCTCCAAGCGGCAGCTGGGCGGCACATGGCTGCTCGAGAACACGCATCCGGGCGCTGTGCACTTTCCCCTCGAGGACGGTGACGGGCTCCCGAGCCGATGGAACACGTTGCGGGCGCTCCGCGTACTGAGGTGGCACGAGCGGTCCATTCGCTGACCTTCAATGGAGGCGGCCCGGAGGACGGCGCGCGGGGTCTGCTCGTTCGACGCGTTACCATGTCCCCATGCCCTCACTCCTCATCATCGTCTCTGACCTGATGTTCCAGTCGCGCATCGAGATCGCCGCGCGCGATGCCGGGATGGCGGCCCGTATCGCCGATACCGCGTCGGCGGTCGAGGCTGCCCTGGAAGCATCGCCCGAGATCGTCGTGATCGACCTCCACATCGCCGACATCGACGCCCCCGACGCGATCCGGCGTGCGAAGGCCGCCGGTGCGCGCGTGCTGGCGTTCGGGCGCCACACGGAGCCCGTCACCTTACGCGCCGCTCGTGATGTCGGCGCTGACACCGTCGTCCCTCGCTCGCAGCTTGCCGAGGAGCTCCCCGCGCTCCTCGCCTCCCTCGCCGAATCCTGAACCTGACCTGGGCGCACCTCGCCGAGACAGCTTGGGCACCGTGATGCGAATTGCTCAGAGCTTGCGTCCGGTGTGGGGTACGATGCCCGCTGGCCGGTTGCGCTTACGATGGGTGTTTGGCCGGGACGCTCGCCAAAAACACGAAAACTACCGAACAAAATCAACTTGCCTGCCGTACTAGTCGCCAATGGCTAGGGACTGGGCTCGCACGCCAGCTTCGATCGCAGGCGGCGGAGCCTACGTTGTGAATCGTTAGCACCAGCCGCAGAGCGGATGTATGATTTCCGTCGCATCGAAACGCTATGACTTCACCGGAGGAATCACATGGAACTGCAGAACGTCGTCCTCGTCGATGGCGCGCGATCGGCCTTCGGGCGCGGCGGCCGCGGCGCGCTCGTGGCAACGCGCCTCGATGAAGCGGCCGGCAAGGTCGTCCGTGCGCTGATGGAGCGCAACCCCAAGGTCAGTCCGTGGATGGTTGAGGACATCGGCCTCGGCAACGTCACCGGCGCCGGCGAACTCATCCTCATCGGCGCGAACAACGTCGCGCATCTCGCTGGCCTCCCGGCCGAGGTGTGCTCATTCGACACGAACCGCCAGTGTGGCTCGAGCATGGAGACGCTGCACCGCGTCGCCCAGTCGATCATGGTTGGCGCCAGCGACTGCGGCATCGCCATCGGCATCGAACGCATGGGGCGCTCGCTGGGCGGCGGCAACAGCGGCCCCAAGACGCGTATCACCGAGTTCAACAAGGACCTGGTGAAGATGAACGCGATCCAGCGCAACATGGCGCCCGACCACGACGCGAACTTCTCGGTGCCCTTTCCCGACGCCATCCTCGACTCGAGTCCCATCACCTCCATGACGCAGACGGCCCAGAACGTCGCCGAGGTCTACGGACTCTCCCGCGAGGAAATGGACCAGTTCGCCGTCGACAGCCACCGCAAAGTGGCCGAGGCGTACGACCGCGGCACCTACAAGGACGAAGTCATTCCGCTCGAAATCGAG
>JANPBN010000085.1:0-11165 GCA_031430415.1 Dehalococcoidia bacterium | reverse complement strand
CTGGGTCTCGAGCGCAGTCGCCGCTTCGGGCGTCGCCCAGCCGTCGTTCTCGGCGTAGTGACCGAGCACCGGACCCGTGAGATTCGCCAGCTCCGGCTGCACACCGGGCAGCACGCCGTAGTAGATCACGCAGGCATCGATGGGCTTGAGGGTCGCGATGAACAGCGAGAGGCCGCCGCCGAGGCAGTAGCCGACGCTCCCGACCTTACCCGTGGACGCCGAGTGGCCTGCAAGGAAGTCGTAGGCGCCGGCCATGTCCGTGGCGGCCTTGTCCATTGCCATCGACATCATGATCTTGCCGGCTTCGTCTGGCTCAGCGGTGGTCTTGCCGTGGTACAGGTCAGGCGCCAGCGCGACGTAGCCCTGCGCGGCGAACCGGTCCGCCATCTCCTTGATCCACGGCACGAGGCCCCACCACTCCTGGATCACGACCAGACCCGGACCCCTGCCCGACCCCGGTAGCGCCAGGTAGCCTTCGCACGACTCTCCGTTGCTCGGGAACGTCACGATCTCTCCGGCCATGGTGTACCTCCAACGTGCGGCGAGGCGACGGAACTGCGGCTCTCGTCGTGTCGCGATGTTGCTTCATTCTAGGCAGGCCACGGCGTACGTTCCACCGCGTGAAGATTGTGTTACGCAAGCGCGAAGGTGACACCGCGCAGACCGGGTGACGGTAGCCGCTCGTTACAATAACGCACCAGAATCGCTCGGGAGGACGCAAGAACCCATGCTCGACGACCAGAAAGCCTACGTCCTCCAGACCTGCCGCGATCACGACATCAAGTTCATTCGGCTGTGGTTCACCGACATCCTTGGTTCGCTCAAGAGCTTCGCGATTACGGTCGAGGAGCTGGAGGAGGCACTCGAAGAAGGCCAGGGCTTCGACGGCGCGAGCATCGAAGGCTTCGCGCGCGTCGATGAGTCGGACATGATCGCGATGCCCGACCCGACCACGTTCCAGGTGCTGCCGTGGCGGCCCCGCGAGCGCGGCGTCGCCCGCATGTTTTGCGACATCCTCCACCCCGACGGAACGCCGTTCGAGGGCGACCCACGCTTCGTGCTCAAGCGGCAGCTGAAGCGCGCGTCGGATCTCGGCTACACGTTCTACGTCGGGCCGGAACTGGAGTTCTTTTACTTCAAGTCCGCCGACGCGCCGGAAGGCCTCGATAAGGGCGGCTACTTCGACCTGACGCCGCTCGATGTCGCGAGCGACCTGCGACGCCAGACCGTGCTCACCCTCGAAGAGATGGGCATCGGCGTCGAGTACAGCCACCACGAGGCAGCGCCGAGCCAGCACGAGATCGACCTGCGCTACACCGACGCCCTGACGATGGCCGACAACGCGATGACGTACCGTCTCGTCGTCAAGGAAGTGGCGCTCGCCAACGGCGCCTACGCGACGTTCATGCCGAAGCCGCTGGCGAACGAAAACGGGTCCGGCATGCACACGCACCAATCGCTGTTCCGGGGCGACAAGAATGCATTTCTCGACCCCGACGACGAATACCACCTGTCGGGCGTCGCGCGCGCGTACATCGCCGGACTGTTGCGGCACGCGCCGGAGTTCACGCTCGTCACGAACCAGTGGATCAACAGCTACAAGCGCCTCGTCCCGGGCTACGAAGCGCCGGTGTACATGACGTGGGCGCGCCGCAACCGCTCCGACCTGATCCGGGTGCCCGAGTACAAGCCGGGCAAGGAGATGTCGACGCGCATCGAGTATCGCGCCCCCGACGGCGCCTGCAACCCGTACCTCGCGTTCGCCGTGATGCTGGCCGCTGGCCTCGAAGGCATGGAGAAGGCGTACGAACTGCCGCCGCCGACGACCGAGAACGTCTTCCTCCTCAGCGACGAGGAGCGCGAGCGTCGTGGCATCGGCATGCTGCCGGGGAGCCTGAAGGAGGCGATCAGCGCCTTCGCCGACAGCGATTTCGCGCGACGGGCCCTCGGCGACCACGTCTTCGAGAGCCTGCTCCGCAACAAGACCATCGAGTACGACTCCTACCGGCGTCACGTCACGGACTACGAAATGGATCGTTACCTGGCGGTTCTCTAGCAAGCCGGGTTCGCAGGATGTATACTCCGCGAAACGGCAGAACGCCGTCAGCAATGAAAGGAAGGTGCACATGGCAAAGAACAACGACCTCGTGTGCGTGCGCACCTTTCGGCTCCTGATGGTCTAGCGCCTCGACGGCGTGCTCCTGACCGGCCGCGTGCGCACGCGGCCGTTGTGATTTTTCGCGATCAAGGAGTGCGTACGTGAACCAACAACCCGAAACCGAGACCCAACGCGACGAGGCGTTCGACGCATGGCTGCGCTCCCGCCACGGAGGCGCGCACGCGCGGCGCACCGCGGAGCGTAACGCCGCATTCTTCCTGCCGCACCTCACGCCCGGTATGCGCTTGCTCGACGCCGGATGTGGCCCCGGCAGCATCACCATCGGACTTGCCGCAGCGGTGGCGCCGGGCGAGGCGGTCGGCATCGACATGAGCGTCGACGTGATCGCCGACGCGCGGGCGCTTGCCGAAAGCCGCGGCGCGACCGGCCTGCGCTATGAGCAGGCTGACGTCTGTGCGTTGCCGTTCGAGGACGCCACGTTCGATGCAGCATTCATGCATGCCGTCTTGCAGCATCTGCCGGATCCGCTGGCAGCGCTGCGCGAAGTCCGCCGTGTCCTGCGGCCCGGCGGCATCATCGGCGTCGCCGATGCGGACTTCGACGGCGCGATCATGGCGCCGATGACGCCCGCGCTGGCGATGGCCGGCGCGATGCTGGGGCGGATGCGCCAGAACGCCTACATCGGCAAGCACCTGGGCGGGCTGCTCCGCGAGGCCGGCTTCGCGCGCTCCCAGGGGCTCGCACAGGCGAGCGCCGAGGGCACGCCGGAGATCACGAAGCTCAACGGTGAGTTCTGGGCGAGCTACATCGAAGCGCCCGAACTGATCGCCCACATCGAGGCGCGTGGCTGGTACACCCGCGAGCAGATGGCGGAGATGGCCGGGGCGTATCGTGCGTGGGGCGCGTCGCCGGGGGCGTTCTCGGCAGCGTTCTGGTGTCAGGCGCTCGGCTGGGCGGATTAGATGTGAAGCGAGAAACGAGAAGCGGGAGGCGGGACTCGCCTCCCGTCGTCTCTCGTCTCGACGGCGATCGAGTCGGCTGACTTCCTCCGCCCGTGAGCGCGGAGCATACTGTTGCGACGCGACGCGCGCGCGAAGGGAGCACAGCATGGACATCGGTGAGTTTCGCGGGTTCGAGGTGCGGGTCGAGGATCCGGGCATCGCACTGATCACGTTCAATCAGCCGGAGCGCATGAACGGCATGACGCAGCCGATGAAGCGCGACCTCGTCGAGACGCTGACGCAGGCGCAGATGGACGACGCCATCCGCGTCATCGTATTCACCGGATCAGGGCGCGCGTTCTCCGCCGGCGACGACATCACCGGACGGCCCGCGCGCTCCCCCGGCGCGGAGAAGCTGACGCGCGACATCCCCGGCGGCCATCGCGACGCCATCGGCACGTTCGAGGGGCTACGCTGGCTGTCGCAGCCCGTGAACGTGACCATCCGCGCGCTCGACAAGCTGACGATCGCGGCGATCAACGGCGTCGCGATCCAGACGGGCTTCTCGCTCGCATTGTCGTGCGACTTCCGCATCGCCTCGACGTCGGCGCGGATGGGCAGCGCCACGTTGCGCTTCGGCCTGCTGCCGGATGAGGGTGGCCACTTCCTGCTCGTGCAGATGCTCGGTGTCGCCGGCGCGATGGACTTCCTCATGCGCAACCGCATCGTCAACGGCGATGAGGCACTCGCGCTCGGACTCGTCCACGAGGTCGCTGCGCCGGACGACCTGCTGCCTCGAACGCTGGACCTGGCGCGCGAGATGGCGAACGGGCCGCAGGTGTCCATGCGGCTGCTGAAGCGCTCGATCTACAACGCCGCCGAAATGGACTTCGCCCATGCGCTCGAGGACATCGCGACGAAGACCGCGATCTCGGATCATCACCCCGACGCGGCTGAGGGCGTGAAGGCGTTTCGGGAGAAGCGTCCGGCCCGGTTCAATGGGACCTCACCCCCGTGAGGGCCCAGCCCTCGGGGCCGCGGCCGGCCCCTCTCCAATAAATGGAGATGGCAGTTAGCGATCCGCTTCGGCAAGCGACGCCAGCGCGTCGCCGGTGAGGCGGAAGACGGTCCACTCGTCCATCGCGACGGCGCCGAGCGCGCGGTAGAAGCCGATCGATGGCTCGTTCCAGTCGAGCACCGACCACTCCAGACGGCCACATCCTCGCTCGACGGCGATGGCGGCGAGATGCGCCAACAGCGCGCGCCCGTGCCCGTGGCCGCGATGCTCCGGCCGCACGAACAGGTCTTCGAGATAGATGCCCGGCTTCGCGAGGAACGTCGAGAAGTTGTGGAAGAACAGCGCGAATCCCGCGACCTCGCCATCGTGCTCGGAGAGCAGCACCTCGGCGTAGCGGCGCGCGCCAAACAGATGCTCGCGCAGATCGTCGTCGGCGAACACGGCCGCGTCGGCGAGACGCTCGTAGTCCGCCAGCGCCCGAATCAGCGCGCCGATCGCGGGAACATCATCAGCCCTCGCTTCGCGGATCATGTTGTTGGTTTCGGTACGAACCAGGCGGAGGCCATCACTACACGAACAGGTAGCGGGTGGCGTTGTCGACGGCGTCGAAGAGCTGCTGGGGGTAGAGGCCGACGTAGAAGACGCCGAGCATCATCGCGAACGCGAGGCCCTGCATCTCCAGCGGCACGTTCAGCTTCTCGGCGCCTTCGTCTGGCTTGCTGACGAAGGCCTCACGCATCACCTGCAGGTAGTAGTAGAGCGAGATAACGCTCGTCACGACGCCGATGCCGGCGAGCCAGTAGTATCCGGCATCGGTCGCGGCCTGGAAGAGGATGAACTTCGTGACGAAGCCGGCAAACAGCGGCAGTCCGGCGAGCGAGAACAGCGCACCGGCAAGCACACCGGCGAGCAGCGGCGCCCGTTCGCGCATACCCCGGAAGTCGCTGATCTCCTCGCTGTCGTTCATGTCGGTCCAGGCGATGATGACGACGAAGATCGCGAGGTTGCTCACCATGTAGCCCGTCAGATGCAGCACCAGCGCCGAAGCGGAGTCGTGCGACAACCCGGCGATGCCCATGAGCATGTAGCCGACCTGCCCGATCGACGAGTACGCCATCAGCCGCTTGATGTTGTGCTGCTGCAGCGCGACGAGGTTGCCGAGGATCATCGTCGTCGCGGCGATCCCGGCGATGATCCAGCTCCAGTCGTCGTGCACGATCTCGAACGCCCCGCTGAAGAGCCGCAACAACAGCGCAAATCCCGCTGCCTTCGACGTCGTCGACAGGTACGCGGTGACGACGGTCGGCGCGCCCTCGTAGGCGTCGGGCGTCCACATGTGGAACGGCACCGCGGCGACCTTGAAGCCGAGCCCGGCGATCATCAGCACAAGGCCCATCAGCATCGCCCACTGGTAGCTATCGGTGCCCTGCGATAGCGACTCGGCGATGCCGTCGTACGTGGTGCTGCCGGTGACGCCGTAGATCAGGCTCATGCCGTACAGGAACATCGCCGACGAGAATGCGCCGAGCACCAGGTACTTCAGTCCGGCTTCGTTCGAGCGCTTGTCGAACTTGGCGTACGAGACCAGGATGTAGAGGCTGAAGCTCAGCAGTTCGAGCGACAGGTACGCCGTCATCAGTTCGCGCGACGCCGCCATACCGATGGCGCCGATCGTCGACAGGATGATCAGCCCGTAGTACTCGCCCGGATGCTTGAGGCGACTCTCGACGTAGCGGCCCGAAGCGAGACAGACGACCGCCGCGATGCCGATGAAGAGCACCCGAAAGTACGTCGTGAAGTTGTCGATGCGGACGATGCCGGCGAAGTCCTTGTCGACATCGATCCAGGCGAGGGACGCCCCACCGATCGCGAGCAGGCCGATGCCCGCGACGTACGAGAGGTACGTCTTGCGGATCTGCGGCATGTAGAGATCCAGCGCGACAACCAGCACGACAAGTCCGGCGAGGAAGTACTCCGGGATGAAGAGCGAGTAATCGTAGTTCAGGTCGCTCATGACACTCCCGGCAAGTTACGCACGGATTCCTGGATGCGGTCGATGAACGGCGCCGGCCAGAGGCCCATGAACAGCAGGAACGCCAGCAGCAACACCGCCGTGCCGCGTTCGAGGTACGTCATCTCCTTCAGCTCATCCCAGCGCTCGTTGAACGGGCCGAAGAATGCCATCCCCATCATCCGCAGGATGTAAACGGCTGTCATCGCCGCGGCGAAGATGCCAAGCGCCGCCGCCCATGGGTACGTCTGGAACGTCCCGACGAAGACGTGGAACTCAGCGACGAAGCCCGAGAGCCCGGGCAGCCCGAGCGACGCCAGTCCGGCGATGCCGAAGAAGAACACAAACAGCGGCATGCGATGCACCAGCCCGCTGAACTGCGTCATGTCGCGCGTGTGCGCCTGGTCGTAGACCGAGCCAATCATGGCGAAGAACATCGCCGTCATGACGCCGTGGGCGAACATCTGCAGCACGGCGCCGTTGATGCCGATCGTGTTCATCGTCGCGAGGCCCATGAGCACCAGGCCCATATGGCTCACGGACGAGTAGCCCGTCATGTATTTCAGGTCTTTCTGTGCCGTTGCCGAGAATGCGCCGTACACGACATTGACCGTCGCCAGCACCATCAGGCCAGGCATCCAGAACGTCGCGCCCACCGGCAGCAGCTGAATGCCGAGGCGGATGATGCCGAACGCGCCGAGCTTCATCAGCACGCCGGCGTGCAGCATCGATACCGCCGTCGGCGCGGAGACGTGGCCATCCGGCGACCATGTGTGGAAGGGCCAGAGGCCGGCCAGCACGCCGCATCCGATGACGAACAGCGGGAACACGATCTTCTGGAAGTTCGGGTCGAAGTCGTAGGCATACAGCGTGCGAAGGTCGAACGTCCCGGCGCCCGCCTCGTGGAACACGGCGAAGATGCCCATGAAGATCAGGATGGAAGCCGAGACGAGCATGATCGTCAGCTTCATCGCGCTGTATTCCTTGGTGCGCGCGAACGTCGGGAACACGCTGCTGGAACCCCACACAGCGATGAGCAGGTACATCGGCAGCACGGCGACTTCGTACCAGAAGAAGAAGAAGAAGAGGTCCAGCGACGTAAAGGTGCCGTAGACGCCCGCGACGAGCACCCAGAACAGGGCGAAGAAGTCCTTGTTGTGGTGCTCGATCTTCCACGAGATGAGCGTGCCCGCGAACGCCACGACGCCCGTCAGCAGCACCATCGGCGCGGCGATGCCGTCGATGCCAAACATCAGCGAGATGCCGTTTTCGCCGAGGAAGCCGACGTTCTCGAGCCAGTTGTAGCGAATGAGGAACTGGTACTCGTCGCCGCTCCCGACCTCGTACGCGAAGAAGATGTACATCGAGATCGCGAAGAGCACGGCTCCCGTGAGCGCGCTGAACCAGCGCACAGCGTTCTTCTGGTTGTCCGGAATCAGCAGCACGATGACCGCTGCAATGAGCGGTATCCCGACGGTGGCGATGAGCCAGTAGCCCGAAGTCATGATGCTCCCTCGCCTACGTCCGGTATCCGAATGCGACTGCGGCGATGACGACAATGCCGATCACGACGGCCAATGCGTAGTTCGGCAGTTTGCCCGTCTGTTGGTGCTTGCCAAGCCAGCCGAACAATCCCGCCACCTCACCCGCACCATCGACGCCGCTGTCGTTCACGACGGCGCGGTCAAACACGGCGACGACGCGGCCCGTGGCGAGCACGACCCGGTCGATCGCGAACTGGTACACCTCATCGATGTAGAACCGGTTGAGGAAGAGCTTGTAGAAGAACGGCGACGATGCCGCAGCGCGTCGCGCTGGCTCCGCCTCGCCGCGCCACATCCAGACGCCGCCGAGCAGGCCGGCGCTGACGAGCGCCACCGACAGGATGGAGATGCCCCAGTTGATGTGGAACTCCTCCGGCCCTTCAAGTTCGTTGTACACGAATCCGAGCCAACCGCTATGGAATCCCAGGGCTTCACCGACGCCATCGAATACCACGAAGCCGCTCACGAGCGTCAGTCCGGCCAGCAGCAGGAGCGGCATCGTCATCGCGGGCGCGGACTCGTGGGCGTGGTCGTAGACGTGCTGATCCTTGGGCTTGCCGAAGAACGTCAGCATCACGACACGAACCATGTACAACGCCGTTACGGGCAGCGACGCGAACAGCACGACCATGACGACCACGCTCAGGTTGCCGTGACGCACGCCGACGAAGATCTCGTCCTTCGCCCAGAAGCCCGACAGCGGCACGAGGCCCGCCATCGCCAGCGCGCCGATGATGAAGGCCGGCGCCGTGAGCGGAAGTTTGCTCCAGAGGCCGCCCAGCTTGTCGACCTCCTGCTCCTCGGTCGCGTGGATCACGGAGCCCGAACCAAGGAAGAGCAGCGCCTTGAAGAACGAGTGCACGAACAGGTACAGCATCGCCGCGCCGACAGCGCCGGAGCCGAGCGCGACCATCATCAGCCCGAGGCTGTTGAGCGTCGAGTATGCGACGACGCGCTTGATATCGCGCTGCGCAAGGCCGATGAAGGCCGCCAGCATCGTCGTCGTCAGGCCGATCGCCGTGATCAGCTCGGGCATGCCGCGGACGACCTCGAACAGCGGCAACATCCGCGCGACGAGGTAGACGCCGGCCACGACCATCGTCGCGGCGTGAATGAGCGCCGAGACGGGCGTCGGGCCCTCCATGGCGTCGGGAAGCCACACATGCAGCGGGAACTGCGCTGACTTTCCGCAGGCGCCCGCGAAGATGCAGATCGCGGCGGCTGTCAGCCATTCGCTCTGGATGTCGCCGGCCTCGGCCAGGTGAAGGATCGTCTGGATGTCGAAGGTGCCCGTCTGCGTGAACAGGATGATGATGCCGATCAGCAGGCCGACATCGCCGACGCGCGTCGTGATGAACGCCTTCTTCGACGCCTCGGCAGCCGACTGCTTGTCGTTGTAGTAGCCGATGAGGAGCATCGAGCAGAGGCCGACGAGCTCCCAGGCGAAGTACAGGAGCAGCAGGTTATCGGCCAGCACGAGCGCGAGCATCGAAGCGACAAAGAAGCTGACGATGGCGAAGAACCAGCCGTAGCGGCGGTCGCCGTGCATGTAGCTGGTGGAGTAGATCATCACCAGCAGCGCGATCAGCGTGACACAGGCCAGCATCACCAGCGTGATCTGGTCGACGAACGTGCCCATGCGGATCTCGATGTATCCGGGGATCTCGACCCACTGCCAACTGCGCGCGACGCCCTCGAACTCGCCCTCGCCGATGGCATCAGCCATATCGGCGCCGATGATGATCGTCGCGACGAACGCCGCGCCCATCAGAAGGATCGCGATCCAGTCGCCTTTACGTGGCAGGTACTGACTGACGAGGAGAAGGATGAGGAAGCCCGCCAGTGGCAATGCCGGCAGTACCCACGCGTCATCCATGCCAAATCCGCTGATGGCTGCTCTCCCCTGTTACAGACGAACACTCGCCGCGGTCACCATTTGAGCGCGTCGAGTTCGTCGATGTTCGCGGTCCCGCGGTTCCTGAATACACGAAGCACGATGCCGAGCGCGAGACCAACCTCGGCCGCCGCCACGGCGATGATGAAAATAGCGAAGATGATGCCGACGAAGAGTGACGGCGCGGTGTATACGGCAAACGCAACCATGTTGATGCTCACAGCGTTGAGCATCAGTTCGACGGACATCAGCACGAGCACGGCATTGCGGCGCGCGAGCACGCCATAGACACCGATGCAGAACAGGATGCTGCTGAGCACGAGGAAGTGCTGCAGGGGGACATCGGCGGCGACGTTCTCCACCTAGCGCTCCCCTTCCTCTTGCATCGCGATGACGATAGCGCCGACGAGTGCGACGAGCAGCACTGCCGACGCGAGCTCGAAGGGCACAGACCAGCGCCCAAACAACGCGTCTCCGATCGACGCGAACGGCACCGTCGTGATCTGGTCAACATCGCGCGGCCATTCGGTCTGCGAGAACATCGCGACGAACGTCCCGAGCAGCGCTATCGACGCGACCGCGGCCAACGGGCGCTGAAGGCCATCGGCGCCTTCGCCCGAGCCCCCGGCGAGATCCTGCACTCTCGTCAGCATCAGCGCGAAGAGCACGAGAACCATCACGGCGCCGCCGTAGATGAGGACCTGCACCAGCGCCAGAAACTCGACGGAGAGCAGGATGTAAATCGCGGCGACACCGAGCAGCGACACAATCAGGAAAAGCGCGGCGTAGACGGTGCTCCTCACAAGGACCACCCCCAGACCGCCGGCAACGACGGTCGCAGCAAATAAGTAGAAGAAAACCAGGGTCATGCCCTGAGTCCCGGCTCCACTTTCTTGGCCTTGGACTGCGACAACAGTTGGTCGAGGTCCAACACCAGTTCCGAGCGGTCATACCGCGACAGCTCGTGCCCTGCCCATGTGTTGTTCATTCCGATCGCCTCGAAGTTGCACACCTCAACGCAGATGTTGCAGCGCATGCAACGACCGTAGTCGATCCAGAATTCATCGATGATCTTGCGGCGCTTGCTTTCCCCCGCGGCGTGCTTCGGATTGTCCTTCATGACCACGGTCATGCACTCCACCGGACAGGCACGCTCGCAGGCGTGGCAGCCGGTGCAATACGGCTCGTCGTGCTCCTCATCCCAGATCAGGATCGGGAAGGCGCGATCGCGGTTCGGGATCTCGCGGTGCACTTCCGGGTATTGGATTGTCACGGGCTTGCGCGTCAGGGCGGCCCGCGCCGTCATGCCAAAGCTCTTGAAGATGCCCAGCATCAGACCACACTCCTCGCCACGGGGCGGTTGCTCACCATCGTCAGCGGCCGGCGAGGCGTCACGCGCACCGACTTGTACACGACCGCCATCATCGCAAGCGCACCAGCGCCCGACGTGAGGAACAGCGCAATGTCGGGCAGATCGTAGACGAGCACGAGACCGTTGAGGAAGATCTGCACGAGCGAGAACGGAATCAGCACCTTCCATGCGTAGGACATCAGCTGGTCGATCCGCATGCGCGGCAGCGAGGCGCGCACCCACAGGAAGAACAGGATGAAGATCGACATCTTCGCCGTCGTCAGGAA
>JANPBN010000084.1:0-4544 GCA_031430415.1 Dehalococcoidia bacterium | reverse complement strand
CGGCGAAGAAGCGCGCGCGGGCCGTGCTGGAGACGGCAGGCCTGACGAATCCACGCAAGCAGGCGATCAGCATCGAGAAGCAGCAACGGGCGGAGGAGGCGATCGCGGACGCGCTCGTGCGGGTCTGCGGCGATGCCTGCGCCGCGCTGGCACGCGACGCGAGCGGTTCGGGACGGAGGCCGGTGGTCGTGTCAGGCGTGACGTGCGAGGTCTGCGGTGGCTCGAACAATCGCCGTGCGGCGATCGCGTGCGCGCGGGTCCTGCGAGCGAAGGGGATCGAGCGCGTGCTGGTGGTCGGCGGGTCGCCCGGGACGCGGCACCAACTCGATGAGTTGCTCAGCGCCGGGGGCCTGACGCTGGAGATGGTCGATGGCACCGTGAAGCACAGCCACAAGGAGGCGCTCCAGCGCATGAACCGAGCCGAAGTGCTGGTGATCTGGGGATCGACGGAGTTGAACCACGCCGTCAGCGAGCTGTACACGCAGGAGCCGCCAGCCGGTCTTCGCGTGATCAAGATCGGGCGGCGCGGCGTCGAGGCGCTGTGCGACGAGCTGAGAGCGAGCTTCGCGACGGGCGGCCGGCGCTGAGGGACGCTGGAACCCGCATCAGGTCGGCGCCGTCGGGTGCGGCGAGCTACCGGTCTGCGATGGGCGTGTATTCAACACCACGCGGGCCCGTGTAGATCTGGCGAGGACGGGCGATCTTCTGCTCGGCGTCGGTGATCATTTCGCGCCACTGGGCGACCCAACCGACGGTGCGCGGGATCGCGAAGAGGACGGGGAACATCTCCACCGGGAAGCCGAGCGCCTGGTAGATGATGCCCGAATAGAAATCTACGTTCGGGTAGAGCTTCCGCTGCACGAAGTAGTCGTCCTCGAGCGCGATGCGTTCGAGTTCGAGCGCGATATCGAGGAGCGGATTGCGGCCGGTGAGGTCGAAGACCTCGTCGGCGGTGCGCTTGATGATCTTGGCGCGCGGATCGTAGTTCTTGTAGACGCGGTGGCCGAAGCCCATGAGCCGGCCTTCGCCGTTCTTGAACTTCTTCACGAACTCCGGCACGCGCTTCTTGTCGCCGATCTCCTGCAGCATTCGCAGGACCTCTTCGTTCGCGCCGCCGTGCAGCGGCCCGTAGAGCGCGGCCGCTGCCGCCGCGGTCGCGCTGTACGGATCCGTCCGCGAGCTACCAACGGAACGCATAGCGGCAGCGCTGCAGTTCTGCTCGTGGTCGGCGTGAAGGATGAACAGCACATCGATCGCCCGCTCCAGCACCGGGTCGGGCTTGTAGGGCAGGTTACCCATCTTCCAGAGCATGCTGAGGAAGTTGCCGGGGAACGAGAGGTCGTTGTCGGGGTAGACGTATGGCATGCCGCGGTTGTGGCGATAGCAGAACGCCGCGAGCGTCGGCATCTTGGCGATGAGGCGCCATGTCTGCATCTCGCGCGAAGCCGGGTCATCGACGTGGCGCGCATCCGGGTAGAAGGTGCTGAGTGCGCCGACGGTGCCAACGAGCATGCCCATGGGATGCGCGTCGTAGCGGAAGCCTTCGACGAACTTCTTGATGTTCTCGTGGAGCATCGTGTGATAGGTGATGTTGTGCGTCCACTCGGCCAGCTGCTTTGCGTCCGGCAGATCGCCGTACAGGATCAGATAGGCGGTCTCGAGATAGGTGCTCTTCTCCGCGAGCTGTTCTATCGGGTGGCCGCGGTACTCGAGGATGCCGGCGTCGCCATCGATGTAGGTGATGGCGCTGCGGCACGATGCGGTGTTGGTGTACGCGGGGTCGTACGTCATGAGACCGAAGTCGTCTTCGGACGTCTTCATGTGCCGGAAGTCCATGGCCTTGATGGTGCCATCGGTGATGGGGACTTCGTACGTCTTTCCGGTGCGGTTGTCAGTGACGGAGAGTGTGTCGTTCGGCATGGTGGTCGCCTCCTGCGAAGTGGCTCGGCGCGGCGAACCGGGCGGACCGGGGCGGAACCGCCTCAATCGCTGGTATCGACGACACGCGGACTCCCGGATACGTCCGGTCGAAGCCACTCGGTGTGAGGATAACGGATACGGCATGGGCGCTCCTCTCGGCGGAGCACGCCGATGCGGGGCGGCGGATTCCCTGATTCTCGCTCGAATCAGGCGCGCTGGGGGGTCGATGGGGGGTAACCGCGCCGATACCACTTGGAGAAGCGAGCGGCTGAGAGGAGTCACCCATGCACGCGACGGACACGAACAGCGGCATCTCGCGCGAACTTGGCGAAGCCATCGATGAACTGCACGTAGCGCTGCAGCGTGCGACGGAAGCCACCTCGCAGATCCGGGCGCTGGTGCCGCGCATCGGCGCGCTGGGGAACCTGTTCGATGACATCGAGGCGGTGCTTCAGACGGGTCGCCAGCACCTCGGCGCGGACGCCCAGCCGCCGGCGACCTACGCGCGACCCACGCTGCTCGTCCCCAGCCCGGCACCAGCGCTGCAGCCGCAGCTCTGGCCGGAGGCCGCGGTCGCCGCGCCGGTTGAGGCGCCACGCCCGGAGCGAGCAGCGCCCTTCAGCACGACGCCGACGATGACGTACGAGCCACTGCCGCCACCCGCAGTGTCTGCGCCCGAGCCTGGGGTCGTCGAGCCGATCGAGCGGCGTGCCGAGGAGCTGACATGCTTCAGGCTGGAGTTCGAGAGCCGCCCCGGGCCGCTCGACCTGCGCACGGTCGATGACGCGGTCAGCGAGCATCCGGCGGTGCGCGATGTCGCGCTGCTCGACTACGACGGCCGCAAGGCGACGCTCAAGGTGTGGATCACGTCGCTGGCCAGCCCGGCCGATGTGCAGCGCGCGCTGAGCGAGCGCGCCGGCAAGATCTTCGCCTCCGGCAATGATGTCACGATCATCGCGCTCGAGGACGTCGCGTAGACAGCGCACGTCGCGCCGCCCGCGACTTACGAGCGCTTTCGCGCTTTACTCGTCGTCACCCTGTCGCATCGCGCGGATGTGGTTGATCTCTCCGGCGTGATAGAGGTCGTGCTGGATCATCGTGTTGATGAGCCAGCGGGTCTCGCGTTCGTCGCCCCACGGCGCGCCGCGGAGCTTCGTCAGCTCGGCGTCGTCGGCGAGGGACGCGACGCCGGCGCGCCATTCGCGGTGACATTCCGTGAGCCATGCGACGATCGCTTCGGGCGTCGTTCCTTGCGGCCGTGGCACCGTTTCCCAGGTCATGGTGCGGTCGCCGAACGCGTGGTTCTGGTACATGTGCTTCGCGCCGCAATGCTCGGCGAGGTCACGGACGCTCCGACGCGCGCCCTCCGGCACCCACTCCCACTCGCTCTCCCGCACGGACGCGAGGTTCTTCAGTACCGAGTGCCAGCGCGAGGTGTCCGCGAAGGCATCATCCATCATGTACAGGTATTGCTCGATGCCTTCCCGTCCCATAATTACTCCTGACGTTGCGCGCACGGGTTGGGCGATCGGCCTCAGCCCATCGGGTCCGGGCCGTTACGCCGCGAGGATCGCCTCGAGACGGGCGGGGTCGCCGCCCGGACCGACGACGGCCATCGCGAAGGCTCCGGGCTTGAAGAGGCGCTGAGCCACGCGCTGGACCTCGTCAGGCGTCACAGCGGCGATCGATGCAACGACATCCTCAATCGGTTCGATCTCGCCGGTCATGAGCAACGATTCGCCGGCGCGCTGGGCGAGCGCCATCGTGGACTCGAGTCCGAGGCGAAAGTTGCCGATGGAGAAGTCGCGCGCCTTCGTCAGTTCTTCCTCGCTGGCCGTCTCGGCCGACATCTTGAAGAGTTCGTTGCGGATGACGGTCGTTGCTTCTTCGAGGTTCTCGAGCGTGACGCCAGCGCTGATCGTCATAGTGCCGATGTCGTTGAAGCGCGACACGCCTGAGCCGACGGAGTAGGCCAGCCCGCGCCGCTCACGCACCTCCTTGAACAGGCGCGAACTCATGCCGCGGCCGAGGATGGTGTTCATCACCATCAGTGGATAGCGGTCGGGATCCTTGCGCGGCAACGCGTGGAGGGCGATCCCGAGATTGCACTGAGCGATCTCCCGCTTCTCGACGACGACGCGCTCGTCGGCGAACGCATGCGCGGCGGCGGCCGGCGCGGGCGGCGCTGTGGTCTCGCGCATGTCGCCGAAGAACTCTTCGGCGAGCTGCATCACTTCGTCGTGGGTGGTGTTCCCGGAGACGCTCAGCACCGTTGTCGAGGGCTGGTAGTACGTGGCGATGTGGCGGGTGAAGTCGTCGCGCTGCAGATCTTCGACGGTCTCGATGGTGCCGCCGACCGGCCAGCCGATGGGCTGGTCGCCGAATGTCGCCTTCGACAGCAGCTCAGAGGCCCAGGCGCCGGGCTGGTCGAACGCTCGCCTCAGCTCCTGCTGGACGACCGTGCGCTCGCGGTCTATCTCCTCCTGGGACAGCACCGACTCGCGGTACATGTCGGCCAACACGTCCATTGCCTGACGGAGGCGGTCGAACGGCACCTGGTTCCAGTAGCAGGTCAACTCCTTCGAGGTGTAGGCGTTCAGCACGCCGCCGGCGCCCTCAATCGC
>JANPBN010000083.1:0-1622 GCA_031430415.1 Dehalococcoidia bacterium | reverse complement strand
GCGACAGCGACGAGGGCAGCATGCGTGCGGTCGAGCGCAGCTCGCGAGACATCCGTTCCTCCAGTTCGATCCCCGCATCCACAGCGTCGCGCTCCCCGAGCCAGAGACCGATGACGACCCGGAACCTGGGGACGGAGATGGCTGCGGTCTTGTTCCCGGTCTCCTCGGCGAGGCGGAGGGCCTCGTCGACCAGAGTAGTCAGTTCGGCGTGGCGCGCATATCCGTCGTTCACCAAAATCCGGATCATGCAGGCCAGCGTGTACGTGAGCGCCGCCTCGTCGCCTACACGCCGCGCCATCGCAAGCGCCTCATGCGCAAGTGGGAACTTCTGACGGCGGTCATCGCTCCAGAGGAAGGCGTGCGCCAGCCTGACGCTGACCATGGCGCGAAGCGCGCTGTCCCCTGGCGCCAGGATTTCCAGCGCCTCCTCCAACAGGCTGATGCCTTCTCGATCAACCGCACCGAACGGGTTGTATGGAGACGCGAAGCCCAGCGCGGCGCGGGCGAACGCGTCAGCGTCGCCGATGCGGCGCGCCGCTGACGCCGCCGCCGCGAACGGTTGCCTGAAACGTGCGATGTCGCCAGTCTCAAACTGCGCATCGCCGAGCGCGAGGAGGAGTTGCACTTTCCGGCGCTCGTCGGGCGCAGGGAGCAACTCCATGACCTCCAGTGCGCGCTCGAAATACCCCGTCGCCTCTTCCCATGCGTACAGCTCGACCGCGCGGCGCCCCGCGCGCGCCGCATACTCGATAGCCTTATCGCCGTCACCACCGGGCGCCGCTTCATAGAAGTGGTAGGCCAGCTCCGGCAGGTGTGCATCAACGCTGTTCGGATGCAGCGATTCCAACGCCTCGCCGATACGACGATGCAGCAATACGCGCCGCGGCGTGCTCAGCTCCTCGTAGAGCGTCACGCGGATGAGCGCGTGCGTGAAGGCGTACGACAACTTGGCGGGCTCCGTGATCAGCTGGGAGCCCAGCGCCTCGTCAAGTGCGTCGAGCAGCGCGTCCTCCGGGTCGTCGGAGATCGCCTTGAGTTCGTCCCACGAGAAGCCACTCGTCATGGCCGAGGCGCGCTGCAGCATGCGGTTGCAGCTCTCGCTCAAGCGGGCGAGCCTGCGTCCGATCACTTCCTTCACGCCTTCGGGGACGCGGATCTGCTCGCGTTCGGCGACGCCTCGCGTCCAGATGCCGTCGCGGTGGACGAGGTCGCCAGTCTCGACGAGGCTGCTCAGCACCTCGCGGATGAAGAAGGGATTGCCTTCAGACTCGTCGCCGAGCACCTGGGCGAGCGTCTGGCGGTCGGACTCTGCTTCTTCGGCGGGCTCGATCGCACTGAGCAGTTCGCGAATCGATTCGCTCGTGAATCCGCGGATGGGGATCCGCTCGTGGTGCTCGAAACGCCTTAGCGCGGCGAGCGTCTGGGCGAGCGGGTGTTCGCGGTCGACCTCGACATCGCGGTAGGTGCCGATGATGACGATACGCTGGTCGGCGGCGCTGCGGGCGATGAGCTCGAGCAGCGCCAGCGAGGGGCGGTCGCACCAGTGCAGGTCATCGAGAAAGATGACGAGTGGCTGCTGCTCCGCGGCGTTGCGCAGGAATGCGCCGATGCTGTCGAAGAGG
>JANPBN010000082.1:0-4437 GCA_031430415.1 Dehalococcoidia bacterium | reverse complement strand
CATGTCGACGCACATATTGGTCGCGGAGTTGTCCGAGATCGTCATCATCAACACAACGGCGTCGCGCACCGTCATCTCGACGCCGAACGCGAGCTTGCTCAGCACGCCGGAGCCCAGCACACGATGCTGCGACTCATACGTCACGCGATCGGTAAGCGAGAGGCGCCCCGCTTCAACGGCCGTGTAGAGCGCCGCCATCACGGGCACTTTGATCAACGACGCCGTGGGCATGACGTCGTCCTCATCCCGCGCGATGTGGTCGCCCGAACCGAGATCGGTGAGCGACCACGTGCATGTAGCGGAGTATCGGTCGGCCGTCGCGTTCAGCGTTGTTTCGAGCTCGCGTATACGGCCCGATGTCACTTCACCACTCCCGCTTCGAGCTCGGCCTGAGTGTATTCAACCTGCTCGTCCCTTAGCGTGGGGTCGTACGCAGGATCAGGATAGTTGACGAGCCAGGCTTCGTCGTCGCCGATGTTCTCCAGACCGGTCGCGACGTTTGCCGGAATGAACAAGCGCTGAGGCTGCGCCGCATCGAGCACGTACTCCTGCCGCTGGCCGTCGACGTACAGGATGATCTTCATACGTCCGCGAACGCAAACATAGCGAGAAGCACGAACCCGGTGAAGATGATAACCCTTGAACGCGCCGGACTTGGCGGCGGTCAGATAGGCGACAGTCTTGTCGCCGTCCTTGTACAGCTCCGTCAGCCAGCCGTTCTCACCGCCATCTGCGTCGTACGTCGTGACGCGCTTGGCTGGTTCGATTGCGACGGTCTCGATCATCGCATCCCTCATCGTCGATGCTGCGGCAAGTCAGGTGGCCGGCCACATCGAACCGCTAGCTTGCGCTGCCGGCCAATGCTCCTGCGGAACGCGACGCGACGTTCACGGCGCCAGCCGGGAACAGGCTCCGCACGGGCTTGAGGATGATGTTCGTCTCAGCCTTCAGGATGCCGGGGATCGCCGCGAGCGTCTTGGTCATGAAGTCCGTGAGTTCGTCGTTGCTCGGGAAGAACGCCAGCACGATGATGTCTGCGTTCCCCGTCGTATAGCCGACGTACACGACACCGGGCGCGCTCGCGATCACCTCGGCGATGCTTGTGATCTTCGAAAGCTCCGCCGAGATGCTGATCACGGCTGCCGTATTCAGCCCGAGGCGGGCAGGGTTGGTTACGCCCACGATGCGGAGCACATCGTCACGGATCAAGCGCTCGATACGGTTCCGGACGGTACCCTCGGAGACGCCGACGGACTCGGCAATCTCGCGGTTCGTCGCCCGGCCATTCTCTTCCAAAATGCTGAGAATGTGCTGATCAACGGCGTCTGGCTTCTGAAAAGGCACGCGCCACACCCTCCTGTTGCGGATTCGTCAACGAACGATGGCACGCGCCGCCTAGACTGTCAAGGCTCGGGCGTCTCGATCGCGGCCTTGACACCGCCGGGACGATGCGGATGATGAAGACGTTTGAAGCCTCCACAACCGCGATCAAGATCAGGTCGATCGTCCTCGGCTGCGGCACCTGCATGGCAGCACATTGCTGACGCGCGCATAACGCGCCGGCGCCTGATTGCCACCACTGCCGCGTCCGGTGTGGGAATCGCCGCGATCGCGCTGGTGGGATGCTCGAGCAGCAACAAGCAGCCCGGCGGCGGTACGCTCCGCTTCGGCACATCCGTCCCGCTCGGGAGCGGACTTGATCCGCAGGTGCAGAGTGGCACGGGGCTGTCGATCGTCGCCCGAGTCTATGGCTACCTATTCCACGTCGATCCTCGCGACGACGCGGTAATCCTCGACCATGCGTCGTCCGTCGAGCAACCCGACAGCACCACCTACCTCGTCCGCCTCCGCGACGATGTGCGTTTTCACGACGTCACGCCCGCACGCGATCGCGCCGTCACCGCGCATGATGTTGCCCTGTCCATTGCGCGCTATCGCGACAATCCACTCGTTGTAAACAAGACATGGCACACGGCCGTGCTCGATCGCGCCGAAGCGATCGACGATCGGACGCTGCGTGTTACAACGAAGAGGCCATATGTCTACACTCTTCACGCGCTCGGCGACATCACAGCGGGTGCGATTTTCCCGAGGGAGTCCATCGAGGGCAAAGTCGACGCCACAAGCGGCGGCCCGGGCAGCGGGCCGTTTCTATTCGGCAAGCGTACGCCGCCCAAGCGCATCGCGCTGTCGCGTTTCGACGCGTATCGAGACCCGGCAAACCTCGAAGGAATGGACTGGCAGATCTTCTCGAATGGCGAGGATCCGTTAACGGCACTCGCAGCAAAGGCGATCGACATCCTCACCTGCCGTGACAAGAGCGAGTGGGATCGAGCCGCTCGCGCGTCGAACGATATCGTCGCCCATCGCCAGCCCAGTCTGTCTTCGCTCTCGCTGGGCATGAACGTCACGCGACCGCCCTTCGCCGACGCACGTGTGCGGCGCGCGGTCGACCTGATCATCGACCGGCAGCGGCTCATCGATCAGATCGCCTTCGGGGATGCGGATCCGGTCGGACCGGTCAACGAACACCTCGCCGATGGCTTTTGGGCGCTCACCCGCCAGGAAGTCGCGCAGGCGCAAGGTGGCCCGCTGTCATTCGACGATCGCCTCTCCGAGGCTCGCCGATTGCTGGAAGCGGCTGGCGCCGTCGACGCGCCGTTCTCGCTTCAAGTCGCGGATGATGCCCAGCTCGGCGATGTCGCTGCAGCAATCGCCGCAGATCTGAGGCGGGGAGGTCTATTTCCGATCATCCAACCCCTTCCGCTTCTGCCCTGGTTCGTCAACTTCCGAGGCGGCGACTTTGGCATGACGCTGATCAGCCACCTGCCGTACGAATCTCCCGATAGCCCTATGCGCTTCTATCACTCCGCCGGCGTCGACGCGACAACGAACCCGTTCGGATTCGGAGATGACGCCATCGACCGCCTCGTCGAGCGCTCGTGGACGGAGCCGGAACGTGAAACACGCCGCGACGCGCTTCTCGGAGCGCAACGACTGGCGATCGAGTCTCGGCCTATGGTGCACCTGTTCTCTGGAGCGTCGTACAGCGCGGCATGGAACTACGTCGACGACTGGCAGCCTGACTTGCCCGGTAGTCTCGCCCAGTACGACTATGGCCAGTCCCTCAACCTCCCCGTGACCGGGCGGCCAGATTAGGCGCTCGTTGACACGCTTCCGACCCGTGCTAGAATGGACGGCCCGAAGGTGCCTCTCCAGGCGCGGCTTCGGGCGTACGCGTGCACGTTCGAGCGTGTGCGGCCACGGCCCCGTGGTGTAGCGGTCCAACATGCCACCCTGTCACGGTGGAGATCGGGGGTTCGAATCCCCTCGGGGTCGCCATCAACAACTCAGACGAAGGTCCCGCCCACGTGGCGGGATTTTTCGTGCCCGGAGGGCAGGATCCGCGACCAACGGACGACAGTCTGGCCCCGCAGGAGTATGATTGTTCCACGGCCTCGTACTGCGCGAGCAACCTCAGGGCACCAAGCGCACGCCGGCTCGCGCAGTCGCAGAGTCGCAGGTCCGCCGCGGGGCGATGGGACGAACAAGCGAGGGTACCGATGCCTCCAATGTCCAGCCTTAGAACGTTCATCACGGCGCTCAAGACGGGTGAGACGCGCACCACCAAGGCGCTAGAAAAGCTGGCTGCGCGCCGGCGGGGAGTCGCCGCTCTCCAGCTCGTTGCCGCCACGCGTCATCGCGGCGCGTTTGATGCACCGCTCTCTCCGCCGTTTCGATTGGCGCTCAAGAAATCATTTCTCCCGGAGCGCTACATCGACCGCTGCATAGATGCATGGCCCGACGACGACAAGGAGCGAGCGCGCCGTGCCGTCGTGCAGGCAATCGCCGAAGGCCGACGCCTGCGTTTCCGTTGGGGACTGAAGAGCGAAGCTGGATACGCGCTCGTCATCACCCGCACGAAACCTGAGGTCACGATCACGGCGCTGAGTCCCCGATCATCGCTTCGGATCTCCGGTAGCCAGATCTATGTGGCGCCTGGCCCCGAGTGAAGGCCGACCGGTCGTCGGTGAGGTGCCTCCGCCGTGGAGCCTGACATTCGGTTCTGCACGACGACTGACGGCGTCCGCATCGCGTACTCTGTCGCAGGCAATGGGCCGGATCTCGTCTGTTGCCCTGATGCCATGGGATCGTTCGCGCTCGACCACCTGATCGATGATCAGATGGGCTTCTGGAAGCGTCTGTGGCACGGCCGCCGCGTCGTACGCTATGACATGCGGGGCACGGGCCTGTCGCAGCGCGAGGTTAGCGACGTCTCCCATGCCGCGCTGGTCAGTGATCTCGACGCGGTTGTTCGCGCGTCAGGCGCGGACGCCTTCACACTATGGGCGAGCACATTGAGCGGACCCCGTGGAATCGACTTCGCCGTAGCGCACCCGGAGTCTGTACGCCGCCTGGTGCTCCACCGCACCTTCG
>JANPBN010000081.1:0-2217 GCA_031430415.1 Dehalococcoidia bacterium | reverse complement strand
GTGAACTCGGCGTCGCGGCCGAGCGTCGCTCGCACTGTGGTGAAGTTGAGCACGCCGTCGCCCCAGCGGTTGACGTTGTAGTACTGCACCTTCGCGCCGTCGCCAGCAACGATCTCGACGGCGCCGGCGACCAGTGCACGCGTGCCGTCAGGCGATTCACTTTCATCGATGAACGTAACACGACTGTTGCGCTCGGCGACAATGAGCGTGCGCGGGAAGAAGGCTTCGCTCGCGCCAGCCGTTTTCTGCAGCCACGTCAGCGGGACGTCGATCTCGGTGTCCTTGGGGACGTACAGGAAGCAGCCATCGACCCAGAGCGCGGCGTTCAGCGCCAACAGCTTCCACTCGCCCGGCGTGATCGTGCCGTACAGGTGCTTCCGAACGAGGTCGCCATGCTCCCGCGCCGCCGTGCGCAGATCCGTCAGGATCACGCCTGCCGGCACATCGCCCTGGCTGGCGCCGATCGCGCCGAGCGCAGGCGCCAGGCCGCTGAAGTCGACCGCGCGGATGTCAGTGCGCCGCCACTCTTCGTCGGAGGCATCGGGCAGGTCGAGCGCCTCGTACGCGGCCCACGCCGCGCGCCGCTGGGCCGTCAGCCACTCAGGCTCATCGGACGCGATCGCGCGATCGACATCCGCGAGCTTGACGGAGGGTAGTGCTGATGTCAGTACGTCTGTGGTCATGGTTCGTTCAGTTCTCGCAGGGCAGCAGGCGAGCTTAATCCCGCATCTCGCGTCCCGATTCTCGCCTTCAACGCCGCTAGCCGACCGCGCCTTCCATCTGGAGTTCGATCAGGCGGTTCAGTTCGACGGCGTACTCCATCGGCAGTTCCTTAACGATCGGCTCCACGAAGCCGTTGACGATCATCTTCGTCGCCTCGACCTCGGTGATGCCGCGGCTCTGCAGATAGAACAGCTGATCCTCGCCCACCTTCGAGACGGACGCCTCGTGGCCGATGTTCACCTGCTCCTCGCCGATGTCCATCAGGGGGTACGTGTCCGAACGCGACTGCTCGTCGATCAGCAGCGCGTCGCAGCGGACCGTCGCCTTCGAGCGAACCGCGCCCGGGTACACCGTCAGCGCGCCGCGGTAGCTCGTGCGGCCGCTGCCGCGCGAAACGGACTTCGAGATGATCGTCGAAGTCGTGTCCGGCGCGGCGTGGACCATCTTGGCGCCGGCATCCTGGTGCTGTCCATTGGAGGCCATCGCCAGCGACAACACTTCGCCATGAGCCCGCGGGCCCATCAGGTACACACTCGGGTACTTCATCGTCAGCCGCGAGCCGAGGTTACCGTCGACCCACTCCATCACGGCGTCCTCGTATGCGACGGCGCGCTTGGTGACGAGGTTGTAGACGTTCGTCGACCAGTTCTGGATCGTCGTGTAGCGCACGCGCGCGCCCTTCTTCACGACGATCTCGACCACTGCGCTGTGGAGCGAGTCCGTCGAGTACGTCGGCGCAGTGCAGCCTTCGACGTAGTGAACGTAGCTGCCCTCCTCGGCGATGATCAGCGTCCGCTCGAACTGGCCCATGTTTTCCTTGTTGATGCGGAAGTAGGCCTGGAGCGGAATGTCGACCTTCACGCCAGCCGGCACGTAGACGAACGAACCGCCCGACCACACCGCGCTGTTGAGCGCAGCGAACTTGTTGTCGGCCGGCGGAATGATCGTCCCGAAATGCTGCTTCACCAGATCCGGATAGTCGCGCACCGCCGAGTCCATGTCGACGAAGATGACGCCCAGCTTCTCGAGGTCCTCGCGAATGCTGTGGTAGACAACCTCGGAGTCGTACTGCGCGCCGACGCCGGCGATCAGCGACTTCCGCTCCGCCTCCGGAATGCCCAGCTTCTCGAACGTGTCCTTGATGTACTCCGGCACGTCGTTCCAGCTGTCCTCAGCGCGGTCCGATGCGCGCGCGAAGTAGTAGATGTCGTTGAAGTCGAGGTCGTAGTTCTGGATGCTGCCGCCCCAGAAGCCCGTCGGCATCGGCTTGTCGAGGAAGTGGCGATACGACTTCAGCCGGAAGTCCGTCATCCACTGCTCTTCGTTCTTCACGCGCGAGATCTCGCGCACGATGTCTTCGCTGAGACCCTTCTCGGTGCGGTACTTGTAGACCGCGTTGTCGTTGTCGTTGAAGCCGAACTTGTAGCCGTCGTGCTCCGCGATCTCCGGTGTAACCTTGGCAACCATGTTAGGCCTTCTCTCCACCGACGCCCG
>JANPBN010000080.1:0-1926 GCA_031430415.1 Dehalococcoidia bacterium | reverse complement strand
GGACAGATGAACGAACCGCCCGGCGTGCGTCTGCGCGTCGGTCTCACCGGCCTCACCATGGCCGAATACTTCCGCGATGAGTCCGGCCAGGACGTCCTGCTGTTCATCGACAACATCTACCGCTACACGCTCGCCGGCATGGAAGTGTCGGCGCTGCTCGGCCGCATGCCGTCCGCCGTCGGCTATCAGCCGACGTTGGCGACGGAGATGGGCGAACTCGAAGAGCGCATCACCTCGACGAAGAAGGGCTCGATCACGTCGTTCCAGGCGATCTACGTGCCGGCCGACGACTACACCGACCCCGGCGTCGCGACGACGTTCGGTCACCTCGACGCCGTCGTCGCCCTCGACCGCGCGATCTTCGAGAAGGCGATCTTCCCCGCGGTGGATCCGCTGTCCTCGTCATCGCGCATCCTCGACCCGAACATCGTCGGGCAGGAGCACTTCGACACCGCCCGCGGCGTCCAGCGCGTCCTTCAGCGCTACAAGGACTTGCAGGACATCATCGCCATCCTCGGCGTCGAGGAGCTGTCGGCCGAGGACAAGCAGACCGTCGGGCGCGCCCGCCGCGTCGAGCGGTTCCTCGGACAGGCCATGTTCATGGGCGAGATGTTTACGGGCATCCCGGGCCAGTACGTTCCCGTGCGGGAAACGGTCCGTGGCTTCAAGGAGATCCTTGAGGGCAAGCACGACAACTTGCCCGAGCAGGCATTCATCAGTGTCGGCACCATCGACCAGGCCATCGAAAAGGCCCAGAAGATGGCCAGCGAATAGCACGTGTAGGGGCACAGCGTGCTGTGCCCAACAAGCGAAACGTAGGGGCACAGCCCGCTGTGCCCGGTCGGTGAGGGACCATGCCGCTAACAGTCGAAATCGTCACCATCGAAAAGACACTCCTCACCGAATCCGGTGTCGATGAGGTGATCGCGCCCGGCATCGAAGGCCAACTTGCGATCCTCCCCCGCCACGCCGCCTTCATGACCATGCTCGCCCCGGGCGAACTGATCCTGAAGAAGGGCGGCGAAGAGATCCCGTTTGCCGTCACCGGCGGCTTCTTCGAAGTCCTCAACAACCGCGTCATTGTCCTCGCCGATGCTGCAGAGCGCGCCGACGACATCGACATCGAGCGCGCCGAGGCCGCTCGCGAGCGGGCCCGCGTCGCCCTCGACCGCCGCGAGTCGGTCGAAGATCTCGCCGCTGTCCAGGCATCGCTGCAACGCGCGATGATCCGCCTGCGCATCGCCGAAAATCGGAAGCGCCGCACCAGCAACGTCCGCCGCTAAAACACCGATACCCCCGCAGACACCAGGAGACCGGGCACGCCGCCCGGTCTTTCTGCTGCGGTTGTGCCCGATCCGCTATCAGCGCATGCCGCGCCGCAGCCGCTCCGCGATATCCGCGCCGTGTCGGCCGGCGTCCGGCCTGCGCGGCGGTGGTCCGCCTCGGGCGCCGGACGCGCCGTCCGCCGCCGTGCCGTCCGCTTGCGCGAACAGCAGCGACATCAGCGCCCCCGCGAACGGCATCGATGATGCGAACACGAACGACGTCACGGCGATGCCCGCCGGCCCGAACCCCGTCTGCATCGTCAGCAGACCGAGCAGGATCGTCGGCAGCAACGCCAACAGCCAGCCGATGCCGATCATCAGCGGAAACGCCGCGACGACAGCGGTCGCGCGCGTCCACGCGTGCCGCGACGACGTGCCGCGCACGAATAGCGCCGGCACGTACAGGCTGCGCCGGAACAGAAACACCACCGCGAACGCCGTCAGCACCAGCGCGATGCCCGTCGCCGGCCACGTGCCGATGTGCTCCTCCAGTCCGACGCCCGCGAACGCAGCCAGCGCCGACAGCAGCAGCGCCGGCGCCAGCGGCCAGACGATGAACGGCAATCGCACCAGCATCGCGCCCAGGGCTGCGCTGGCATCG
>JANPBN010000079.1:0-6946 GCA_031430415.1 Dehalococcoidia bacterium | reverse complement strand
GCGACAGCGAGCACGTAGGCCAGCGCGCCGGTCCAGAACGCGGCGGAGATCCCGAAGAGCAGCGCGATGGCGATGCCAATCACGGAGGCGCACACGGACGTAGCGCCATTGATGCCCCAGAGGAACGCCGTTGGCGTGCCGGGCCGGGTGCCGGCGACGCGCATGCCGATCGGGAACGGCATGCCCATGACGAGGCCGAGCGGCATCAGCAGCCCTACGGCGACGAGGATGCGGATGGGCGTCGTCTGGTCGTCCATGCTGTGAATGACGGAAGGCGTGAGCAGCCCGAACACGACGATCGCGACGAGCAGCACGGCCAGAGGGGCGAGGAGCGTCGCGACCTTGTCGGTGCGGACGATGCGCTCGGTCAGCATGCTGCCGATGCCACTCGATAGCAGCACGGAGAACAGCACGACGGTGAGAGCGTACGTGGGGTGGCCGAGGAAGATGCTCAGCCGCTGCAGCTGCGAGACTTCGAGCAAGAGGAAGCCGAGCCCGATACCGGAGAAGTAGGTGTAGAACGGGAGCATGCCCTCGTGCTCCGAGCGCTTCGTCGTGAGCAGCAGCGGAACGACGATGCACGCAGCCGTCAGCCCGAGCACGGTGAGTGCGAGCACGGCGAGCACAAGTGCGGGCCGCGTGACGTGCGTGTCCTGGAAGGCGCTGCCGTTCAGGAAGCTCCCGACATCGGTCATCTGGAAGAAGAAGGGGCGGTTGTCGGTCGGCGCGGAGATGTCCTCGTCGAAACGCGCGACGGTGGCGCCGGGGCCATCGGGTGATACGAGGCCGGCAAACGTGTCGTCGATCGCGTACGTCGGTGTGATGACCTCGGGGAACTCGAGACGCTCCGCCTCACGCTTGAGTGTCGCGATGTCGTCATCCGAGAGTGGGTCAGGACTGATGATGAGGGTCGCGGCCGATGTCTGGAATCCACCCTCAGGCCCACGGAACACGACCATGTGCCGGCGCGGAT
Source organism: Dehalococcoidia bacterium (assembly GCA_031430415.1). Lineage (GTDB taxonomy): Bacteria > Chloroflexota > Dehalococcoidia > DSTF01 > JACRBR01 > JANPBN01. The sequence goes on along the minus strand of JANPBN010000079.1, from coordinate 5,973 downwards.
CCTCGATGCCACGGTCTTTCAGCACCTGTGCGCCGAGCGACGTCATCCTGTACGTCTCGAGCGGCTTGTTTCCGCGCAAGCTGTACCATCGCGAGACGCTGAGGACGCCGCCGGGCTTGAGGCGGTCGAAGAAGGTATTCCACGCCTCCTTTGTGTAGAGGGTGTTCTCGGTCAAGGCGTAAGCACCGGCCGAGGACGCGGCCCAGGTGTCGATCAACGAGATCTGGATGAGGTCGAACTCTTTGTCCGTACGCGCGAGGTAGCTGCGGGCTTCGTCGTTGATGACCTTCGCGCGCGGATCTCGATCGATGTGGCCGGTGAAGTCTCCGAACGCGCCGTTGGTGGTGTCGAGGATCTGCTTGTTGATCTCAACGCCGGTGACCGACTTCTGGTCGAACTCGAACGCGGACAGCATGTCGCGTCCACCGCCGACGCCCACGACGAGAACATCGGCATCGCTGCGGATGTAGTGAGCGAGGTTCGTCACGTCGTACCTGAGGAAGTCGGTTTCCTTGGGGTCGCCGGTGTACTTCGTGAGGACGGTAGCGGCGCCGCCATCGATCGTCATCGTCAACTGGTTTACGCGCAAGTCTTCGGGGATGGTGGTGCTCATGCCCCAGCCGAACGGCGGGAACTCGGTGTAGAAATCGCCATCGACGGTGACGCGAGAGAAGGCGTTCCACTTCTCGTAGTCATGGAGTGGTTCTGGCGCTTCCTTCGCCCAGACGATCCGCAGCATGGGATTGTGACGCTCCGCCATGATGCCGTTGAGGAGAGCGAACCCACCGAATCCGAATAGCGCCACGCACGCCAGCGTCATTCCCCTCGTCTGGTTGCCGTCGCTGGCGAAGATGAGCGCACTGACGCTCGCCAGTGCTGCGATCGCAATCACGGCGCTCGGAGCATCGAACCGGTTCAGGAGCAGGACGAAGGCGATACAGCCAAGCGCGGCTCCGACGAGGTCGGCGGCGTACAGGCGGTTCACCTTCGCGGGAAACCGCGTGAGGGCGAGGCAGACGATCACACCGCTGAAGACGAAGGGAATCGCGATGATAACGCAGGTGGCCACAACCGAGTACACGGCGATCAGGTTCCAGCGTGGACTGAACGGTACGGCCATCTGCGTGATGAAGCTGGCGGCGATGCTGACGCTGAAGAGCAGCGCGTACTTCCAGAGCTGCGCCTTGAGATCTACGTCCCGGAACCGCTCGGGGCGAAGATGGACGATGAGGGCGCCGACGGTCATGCCGAACAGCGCTACGGAGATCGCGACGAAGGCAAAGTGGTAGTACATCGTCACGCTGAAGATGCGCGTGAGGATGATCTCGTACATCAGCGTCGTCAGCGTGACGACGAAGAGGCCGCCGTAGGTTGCGAGTGATGCCTCGTTGTCGCCAGAAGCTGGGGTGGATACGGCCATCAACGGTCTCCGGTTACGCGCGGGCGGTGGCGACGCCCGTCCTGTGCGACGCGGTGGGGTGACGCCGACTATAACACACGGCTGTAGCCATGCGTTGCAGCCGTGTGAGCCTGCGGTTGACGTGGCAGAGAGGCTACGCCGCGGACACCTGGTCGCTTGTGTGCCACTCGGGTTCGCCGAGGAGCTGGCTGAGGGTTGCGCCATCGACGGGGAAGGCTGCGATGCGCCTGGCGACGAGGCCGGCGGCCTGAAGGCGTGCGGCCATGGTCTCCGCGCCGATCCGGTCGGTGTTGGGCAGGATGACTGCGATGGAGTCGCCGAGATCGCCGGCGTAGTCGACTTCGCGCAGCATGTTCTTGAGGATGCGGCCGGCTGCGGTCATGGTGGTCCCTTCGCTGCCTTCAACACAGACGACAGCAAAGTGGGCGTGGTAGCGGACGGCGCGCGCGATCTCGTCCTCGGCGCGGATGCGGAAGTACCAATTCAGGCAGAGGCCCGAGTCGCGGTCGAGTGTCGGGCGGCGGCGGTCCTGAATCGCTTCGGCCGACAGCGCGAGGGCGGAGCGGCGTTCGTTGCCGGAGCGGCGCTCGGATCCGGTAAGGGAGAGCGTGGTGTCTTCAAAGATGATCGCGGCGCGGCCGACGAGCGCCGTGAGGACGCCTGTTGCAGCGACGATGAACACCACGCGCACGACGACAGCATCGATCGCCGAGGCCCCGATGAGCGCGGCGCTGCCCAACACAACGGCCGGGACAAAGATGAAGAGCCGTGTGCTCATGGCGTCGCCGTCCCTTCATGCTGCAGGCAGTAGACATCGCCCGGGCGGAGCGCGTCGGGAACATCGGAAGGGCAGGGATGCGCCGGGTCGGCGCGTTCGATCTGCGAGTAGAGCACGTACGACGTGCCGTCGGAGCGATACCAGTAGGGCTCGTAGCCATCCGTGGCGGGCAGCTTCGGTGCGACGCTGAGGAGGAGACATCCCGGATCGAATCCACTCGTGCAGACGGTGGTGGTGTGATTTTCGGTGGTCGGAACTGCGCCATGTTCCTGGCGATACGCGTCGAGCGCCACGGCGATGGCGTCGAGGTCCAGGATGCGGCGCGCATCGACGAGGATCTGCGAGGCCGAGAGCGGCGGTGGTGTCGGAACGGACGTGGGTGACGTTTCGACGACGTCGCCAGCGGCACCTTCATCGAGTGACGTAAAAATGATGGCGCCGCCGAGGACGATGAGCAGTGCGCCCGACCAGATCAGGTACGTTCTATCGCGTAGCGCGGCAGCCAGCGTGGTGATCATGTTCCTATGATCGTTATCGCGCTATCGTTACGCCGTCGGGGATTCCCCTATGCTCGTCCGACGATTACCCCCTGCTGCGTAGCACGAAGGTTCGCAGGTGTACCATCCTTGTATCGTGTGACGTGGGCCGCGTACCCTCGGTGGAGCCGTATGCGTTCGGCCCGAGATCACAGCTGGACACCTGAAGGGACACGATGATGCGCCACGGTCGGTTGTTCACGATTGCCTTGGGCATGGCGCTGCTTGCTGGAGCCTTGCAAGGAGCACCGCCGACAAACGCGGGGCCGGGTGGTCCGATCCAGGACTTCGTCGTCGATGGCGCGATCTGCTACGGCGCGGCGCCGTTTCAGGCAACGGTCTGCCCGACAGGAAGCGATACCGCTGCGGCGGCGTCGAGCGCGGCGACGAATCACGTCGTCTCGCACATCCAGACGGGTAGCCGCCTCGGAGCGCCGATTGTCTACACGCCGGGCAGCTTCGCCTTCAACGCGGGCGCCGTACTGGCCCCGGTCGGCGACGTGACCGCGCAGCTCGATCTCCAGTGCGATGGTACGGCGGATGTGCTGTCGGGCGGCTCAGATCCGGGTGACCCGGTTGGCGCGACGGGTTTCGAGAACGTGGCGCAGCTCTGGCCGAACACGGCGGTCTGGCGGCCGTTCCCGGTGGTGCATCGTGGTGTTGCGCCTGCGGGCGCGGACGCATACGTGACCTCGATCAAGCCGACGCCGCCGACGTTCACGCCGCTGTCATATGACCGCGCGGATCTCTACAGCCTCTGGCTCACGAAGACGACGGCGATCTTTCTGCCAATGATCTCAAACGGCGCCTCGACCCCGCTGAATTCAGTGGTCGAGGAATACCCGCCGTCCTACGGCGCCGTCACCGGTCTGAAGGTCTCGCTGTCGCTGTTCCTTGGGAACTACGACGCTCCGACGAACAGCTTCCTCAGCTGCCTCGACAGCTCACAGGACTCCGTCCAGACGAGCACGCAATGGACAACGCCCACGGTACCGGGGCTGTATCCGCGCTGGACGGCGTGGACATCGAATGCCGACGAGCGTGGCGGCAACATCGCACGGGTGATCGACCTGGCGTGCGTGCGCGTCGGTGGGTTCGTTGGAGCGGACGTCGACGGTGACTGCCTGCCGAGCGGTACGGATCCGGATGACAACGTACCGGACGCTGACGGAGATCTCGTCGTGGACGGCATTGAGGCGGAGTTTGGCACGAGCCGAACGAACGCGGATGCGGACCTCGATGGCGCGACGGACTTCGCCGAGATGTTCGGCTTCACGAATCCGAATGACGCCGACACGGACGGCGACGGATCGGATGACAAACAGGACAATGGTTCGGATGAGGTGCCCGGCGGCAGCGTCCAGGACACGACGGCCGACGACAACTGTCCGGCGATCGCGAACGCGAGTCAGGCGAACGCTGACTCCGCGAATGATTTCGGTAATGCCGCGTTGAGCGACCCGACGAATCCGAGCCAGGATCCGTACGGCGACGCGTGCGACTTCGACGACGACAACGATCGCATCGCCGACACGGTGGAGGCGACGTTGCACACACTTGCGCCTTCTGTGACGAACACGAGCGGTTGGTGCAAGCCCCCCGGTGTCGCAGGCGCGGCGTTGCAGCCGACGGGCGTGCTCGACCCGGACACCGACAAGGATCTGGGTCTCGATGGCGCCGAGTGCAAGTTCGACACGAATCCGCAGGACTTCGCCAGCCGGATGACGGGTGCAGGCCTTCCCTCTAGTGGCGTGGAGACCTTCTACCGCACGCAGAAGATCAACAAGCCGACGGGTGGCCAGGCCGATGACCTTGATCACGACGGTGTCGGCGCACACACGGATCCTGATCGCTGCGACGTTCCGACCAATGCGAACTGCACGGGTGACAACGATGGGGACTCTGACAACGACGGCCTGCAGGACGGCGCCGAGGTCAAGTACTACGGGACGCACCCTTCGAATGACGACTCCGACAACGACGGCTGCAAGGACGGCACAGAAGCTGCTTCGGTCAACGGCGACCGCTCGGTCAACGCGACCGACCTGAGCCAGACCGCCCAGCGCTTCCAGAATCTGTATCTGCCGGCGAACGACGGCGTCGCCGTGCCGGTGGGTCGCACGAACTACGACTTTACGCGCGACCGCAACGTCAATGCGACGGACCTGAGCCAGATCGCCCAGCGCTTCACAGCGATGCCATGCCCGGATCAGGCGGGCCTGATCACGGGCGATTCTGAGCAGTAGCGGACGGGCTGTCCGCCGTATCTCTTCGCTACAAGGCGTCGGCGATGGTGCGGAGGATCTCGGCATCGACGAGGACGATCGCGCCGGCGTCCGTCGTGACGGCGCCGCGGGCGCGGAGCTTGGCGAGCTGCTTGTTGACGCTCTCGCGCGTGACGCCGAGGAGCGACGCGATCTGCCCCTGGCTAAGCGCGAGGCGGGCGCCGGGCGAGGGATCACCGGCGGCAGTGCGTTTGAATTCGAGCCAGAGCCGTCGTGCGAGACGTGTCTCGACATCGAGAAGGGTCATTTCGGCCACCTGATCGGTGGCTTCGCGCAGCCTGCCGGCGAGTTGGGCGAGCATGGCGCGGGATGCCGCCGGGTGCGTCGCCAGCCACGCCTCGAAGTCGGCGCGGGAGACCCATGCGGTCTCCGTGTGCCCGTCGGCCCGCGCGCTGGTGCTGCGTGGGGCGCCGTCGAGCAGCGCCATTTCGCCGAGGACATCGCCGGCTCCGCGGACGGCGATGACGGCCTCGCTGCCGACAGCGATTTCGGTGAAGACGCAGATACTGCCGCTGATGATGGCGTAGACGCCATCGGCCTCGTCGCCGCGGTGGAAGAGGATCTGTCCGTTCCGGAACGAACGTGGCCGCGCCGTCCGGACGAGCGCGGCGATGTCCTCGCGCGCGATGCGGGTGAAGAGCGGGGAGCGGGTGAAGGTCGTGTCATTCACCGGAACATTCTACGCCCGCTGAAGCCTGTGAACTGGTTCACTGGCGGACAGTTTTTGGAAGGAGTACGATCGCTGCCACAACACGCCCCAGATCCAGCAAGGAGGACCAGATGACAACGCAACAGATCGATCCCGCGAAGGCAGAGGCATTTGGCGGCACGGTGGTCGGCATCCTCAATGGGGCGGCGCTGACGAACATGATCAGCATCGGCCACCGGACGGGCCTGTTCGACACGATGGCCGGCCTACGGGCATCGACTAGCGCGGAGATCGCGACGGCGACG
>JANPBN010000078.1:0-3420 GCA_031430415.1 Dehalococcoidia bacterium | reverse complement strand
GTCATGCTGCAACCCAAGCGCACTAAGTTCCGTAAGCAGCACCGCGGCCACCGCCGGGGCCCTGCAAACACGGGCAACCAGGTTAGCTTCGGCGAGTTTGGCCTGCAGGCGGTCGGCCACGCATGGGTCGACAGTCGGCAGATCGAAGCCGCCCGGCGCGCCATCACGCACGAACTCAAGCGCGGTGGGAAGGTCTGGATTCGCATCTTTCCGGACAAGCCGGTGACGTCGAAGCCAGCCGAGACGCGGATGGGTAGCGGTAAGGGCGCCGTCGACCACTGGGTGGCCGTCGTCAAACCCGGCCGCATGCTCTTCGAGATCGCTGGCGTGAAGGAAGACCTCGCGCGTGAGGCGCTGCGGCTTGCGAGCCATAAGCTCCCGCTCGAGACGCGCACGGTGATCAAGGAACACGAGGGGATCTGATGGCCGGTCGCAAGCAGAAAGAGCACGCAGACGCGCTGCGCCAGATGTCCGATGAGGAGCTGGTGAAGGAGCTCGACGAGACGTACCGTCGCGCCTTCACGTTGCGGCTGCAACTCAGCACCCGCCAGCAGACCAACACGTCGGAAAAAGCCAAGGTGATGCGGCAGATCGCGCGCATCCGGACGCTCCAGCGGGAGCGCGAGCTGCATGCCGCATACGCGGCGGCAGAGGGAAGGTAGCGAGGCCGCATGGGTTCGCAAGAGAAACTGCAAACAGGCACCGTCGTGTCCAACAAGATGGACAAGACCGTCGTCGTACGGATCGACCGCTCCAAGCGGCACCGGCTGTACGGTAAGACGATGCACCTCACCCAGCGCTACAAGGCGCACGACGAGAACAACGAGTGCCGACTCGGCGACGTTGTTCGCATCGCGGAGACGCGGCCGCTGTCGCGCGAGAAGCGCTGGCGCGTCGTTGAGGTGATCGTCAAGGGCGATGTCGCCGAGGTTGCGCCGCGTGACATCGGTACGAACATCCTCGAAGCGACCCGCGTCGCGGCACCGGCTCCTGCCGCCGCAGTGACGGCGCCCGAAGCCTCGACCCCGCCAGCGGACGACGCGGTCGAAGCGTCCGAGCCAGAAGCTGCCATGCCGGCGGCTGAAGAGGAGGCGGACGCGTGATCCAGCAGTATTCGCGACTCAAGGTCGCTGACAACTCGGGCGCGCGTTCACTGATGTGCATCACCGTACTCGGTGGTACAGGCCGCCGGTACGGCAGTGTCGGCGACATCATCGTCTGCTCTGTGAAGGCGGCGGCGCCTGGCGGCGGCGTGAAGAAGGGCGAGGTCGTCAAGGCGGTCATCGTTCGCGTAGCGAAGCCATATGGCCGGCCCGATGGTTCGTTCATTCGTTTCGATGAGAACGCCGCGGTCGTCCTGTCGGAGAAGCAGAACCCGAAGGGCACGCGCATCTTCGGTCCGGTGGCGCGCGAACTACGCGACCGGAACTTCATGAAGATCGTGTCGCTCGCACCGGAGGTGGTGTAGCGCCATGCGAAAGATCAAACGGGAAGACAATGTGCTCGTGCTCGCTGGCAAGGACCGCGGCAAGGTAGGCGTCGTGCGGGCGATCATCGGCGGCGGTGACCTGGTCAAGGTGAAGGGTCACCGGCCCAAGATCACCGAAGACAAGGTCTTCGTGACGGGCGTGAACGTTTCCAAGCGCCACCGCAAGACCCAGCCGGGCGTCGCGCAGACAGGCATCGTCGAGAAGGAGATGCCGCTGCCGATCTCGAAGGTGATGCTCGTCTGTAAGAGTTGCAGTAAGCCGGCTCGGGTCGGATTCGCCTTGCGGGGCGACGGCAAGCATCGTGTGTGCCGCAATTGCGGACAGGACATCGACTAATGGCGCCGAGACTGAAAGAACGCTACAAGGCAGAGATCGTGCCGGAGATGCAGAAGCAGTTCAGCTACGCGAACAGCATGCAAGTTCCGCGCGTCCACAAGGTGACGGTGAATATCGGCCTCGGCGAGGCGCGCGACAACGCCCGCGCTGTCGAGTCCGCGACGAGCGAAGTCGCGACGATCACCGGCCAGAAGCCCGTCGTGACGAAGGCGAAGAAGGCCATCGCGAACTTTAAGATTCGCGAAAACATGCCGATCGGCGTGGCGGTAACGCTTCGTGGCGACCGAATGTACGAGTTCCTCGACCGACTGCTGAACGCTGCGCTGCCGCGCATCCGTGACTTCCAGGGTGTTCCGGTGAAGGCGTTCGACGGGCGCGGGAACTTTAGCCTCGGCGTGCGTGAACAGCTGATCTTCCCGGAGATCGACTACGACAAGGTCGACAAGATCCGCGGTATGCAGATCAACATCATCACCACGGCGAAGACGGATGAAGAGGGACGCAGACTGTTGGAGATGATGGGGATGCCGTTCCAGAAGGAGCGTTTGTAGCCATGGCGAAGACATCGATGATCGTCAGGGCGAACCGGGAGCCGAAGTATTCGACGCGCGCGAAGAACCGCTGCAAGTTGTGCGGTCGGCCGCGTGCGTTCATTCGCCATTTCGCGCTGTGTCGTATCTGCTTCCGTCAGCTGGCCCTCAAGGGGCAGTTGCCAGGGGTGAAGAAGTCGAGCTGGTAAGTAACGCCGGGATCCCGTAGCTGGTGCCCAAGGGCGCCAAAGCGCGGGAATACGAGGAGGCGGAAGCCTTGAACATGACGGACCCTATCGCGGACATGCTGACGCGCATTCGCAATGCTGTGACTGCGAAGCACGAGTATGTGAACATCCCCGCTTCGAAGATGAAGGTGGCAATCGCCACCGTGCTTCAGAACGAGGGCTTCATCCGCGGCTACGAAATGACCGATGAGGCCAACAAGAAGCTCATGCGCGTGCAGCTCAACTACACCGGCAAGAAGGAGCCGGTGCTGACGGGCCTCCAGCGCATAAGCAAGCCGGGCCTCCGGGTCTATGTCCAGAAGCGCGAGATCCCGCGAGTGTATGGCGGTCTCGGTATTGCCATTCTCTCGACGCCGCAGGGCGTCATGACGGGCCAGGACGCATGGCGACGCAGCATCGGCGGCGAAGTCATCTGTTACGTGTGGTAGCGCAATGTCACGAATAGGCAAGTTGCCGATCCCAGTCGCAAAGACCGTCCACCTCGACATCGATGGCTCAACCGTCAAGGTCAAGGGTCCGAAGGGCGAACTCACGCGCACCTTTCCAGGCGGCGTCTCGTTCGAGGTCGCCGAGGGCACGGTGAGCGTCATTCGCGCGAACGACGAGAAGCAGACGCGCGCCATGCATGGGCTTTCGCGCTCGCTGCTCGCCAACATGGTGACCGGCGTCGCCGATGGCTATACAAAGACCCTGGAACTCCAGGGTGTCGGCTATCGCGTGACGCAGGCCGGTGAGAAGATCACGCTCGCCGTCGGGTACTCCCATCCCGTCGACGTGACGCCGCCGGCCGGCATCCAACTCGAGGTCGAAGGTACG
>JANPBN010000077.1:0-4209 GCA_031430415.1 Dehalococcoidia bacterium | reverse complement strand
CTGGGACAGCACCGACTCGCGGTACATGTCGGCCAACACGTCCATTGCCTGACGGAGGCGGTCGAACGGCACCTGGTTCCAGTAGCAGGTCAACTCCTTCGAGGTGTAGGCGTTCAGCACGCCGCCGGCGCCCTCAATCGCTTCGGCGATGACGATGGAATCCGGGCGGCGAGTGGTGCCTTTGAAGAGCATGTGCTCCATGTAGTGGGACAGCCCGTTGGTGCGCCGATCCTCGCCGCGCGAGCCGATGCCGACGAAGACGTTGACGCTCACGGACTGGGCCGTGGGGACGGGCGTGGTGACGACGCGAAGGCCGTTCTGAAGCTGGGAAACGTGCCAGGAGATGGCCAATCTGGGGTCCTTTCGGTGACGATCGAAGGTGAACGCGCCTCAGTGTATCAACCGGGAACGGGTCGCCCGGAGCGCCAACCAACCCACGGGAATGCCACAGACGCAGAGGCTGAAGGTCTCACAAACCTCTCGCCACAGGCCGACACTGTTCTGTAGAGGGATCCCTTCTGGCGAGCGGATCAGAACGGCGGCAGACCGATGCGATTGGCCCGACTACACCAGAGACTCGAATCCGGCACCGACCGCCACGCGGTCGAAGGCTTCGCGCCGCCGCACGAGCACGCGACCGAGGCAGCCGTCGAATCCGTCGACCCGGGGTACTGGCCGCGGGCGATCGGCATGCGCGTCGTCATTGCGGTGTGTTACGTGCTGCTGGTGCCGGCGGGCGTGCTGCCGATGTCGGATCTGTGGTGGCTGGCCAGCGGCGGCACGCTGCTGGTCTACAGCCTGCTCATGCTCGCCCACTATCTCATTCGCGGCGTGACGCCGATCGAGACGATCGTCTCCGCGTACCTCGACTCCGCCGTCGTGACGCTGGCGATCGTCGCGCTGGCCAAACCCGAGTATCCGATCTGGATGGGCTACTTCCTCATCCTGCCGTCGCTGGCGAACTTCCACAGCTCGCGCTACGTCGCGGGCTTCGCGGCGTGGAGCATCGGCAACTGCTGGGCTGCATTCGGCATCCTGGCACTGACGGATCGCGCCGCGTTCAGCTTTCCGTTCGTCATCGTCGTATCGGTGATGGCCACGTTCACGGCGATCAACGCCGACATCATCGCCGTAAGCAACCGGAAGCTGCGGGCGCTGGTGCGCACCTCAGCGCTGACGGATCCGCTGACGGGACTCGATAACCGCCGCCGCTTCCGCCAGGTCCTGGAGTCGCACGATGTCCCTGCGTCGCGACCGCTGGCGGTGCTGATGTACGACATCGACAACTTCAAGCAGATCAACGAAGAGCACGGCCACGTTCACGCCGACACCGTGCTGGTGCGCATTGCCGAGGAGCTGCGGGCGACGTTCCGCGACGCCGACACGATCGCCCGCTACGGCGGCGACGAGCTGATCGTGCTGGCGCATGTGCGATCGATGGAGGAGGCGACGCTGCTCGCTCAGCGGAGCATCGAGCACGTGCGGGCGACGACGGGCGTGTCGATGAGCGCGGGCGTGGCGGTCTATCCCGTCACGACGCAGACCCTCGAGTCGGCAGTCCGCGAGGCGGACGACGCCCTCGGCCGCGCCAAGCGCGCCGGCAAGTTCCGGATCGTAGCCGCGTAGCGCTGCGCGGGCTAACATCGTCAATCCTGAATATCGGCATGTGGTGCTACGCTGCGGGCGATGTCCACGTTCTTCTTCGAGACTGACGCAGACGAGCCGTGTCCCGTTGCGTTTCGCGCGGCGCCCGATGTGCTCGTGTACTTTCTCTCGCTGGCGTTTTCGACGCGGTATGGCTCGCAGCATCCGCTGTCGCTGCTGGCGCTGTACCTGCGCGGGGAATACAAGGTCAATCTCGGGCCGCTGACGACCTTCGCGGACCGAGATGTCGAGGTCGAGGCGGACCAGGTCGAGCTCGACCGCGTGTGGCAGGACGCCGCACCGCTCGCCGCATCGATTCAGGCGACGCTCACGGCGATCGGGGGCGATGATGAGCGCATCCCGCAACTGCTGGCCGGCGCGCCGGACCTTGCGCCGCGGCTGGAGGATCTGCTGCTGATGACGGAGTGGGCGGCGGAGCGGGGCGCGCGTGTGCGGATGACGTTCGAACTGTGATCTCAGCTCTGCAACGCCACGCCGAGGCGCGGCCGTGGCTCATCGACGCCGGGCTGGTGCTGTGGCTCACGGCCTGCGCCGCGGCGATGCGGCTGACGCTGCTCGGGCGCATCCCCTACGGTGTGCATCCGGACGAGGCGCAGGTGGGCACCGATGTCCAGAAGATTCTCAACGGCGATCTGCTTGGCGTGTACACGCACGCGGCGCTGGGGCAGCCGTCCGCGCACGCGTACTTGAGCACGCCCGCGATCTGGATCATGGGGGACTCGGCCTTGTCGGTGCGGATCACGCTGGCGCTGACGGGCGTCGCTGCCGTGCCGTTGCTGTACCTGCTCGTGCGCATCACGCTCGGGCGTCTTGAGGCGTTCCTCGCGGCGGCGCTGCTCACGGTGTCGTACTGGCATCTCTTGTACAGCCGCGTGGCGCACTGGTCGATCTCGTACGGCACGGTGCTGCTGGCGGTGCTGGTGTGCGTCATGCTCGGCATGCAGCGGCGGCAACGGGCGTGGTTCATCGCGGCGGGACTGCTGCTGGGGGTCGGCGTTTACACATACAACATCTATCCCATCGTCGTGATCGCGACGTTCACGTTCCTGGCGATCATTGGTGTGATGAAGATGCGGGCTGACGACGACGCGCGATGGTGGGCCGGGTCGTCGCTGCTGCTGGCGGGGGTGGCGCTCGTCGTCGCGCTTCCGTTCCTCTGGTACATCAGCAACCCGGACGCGTACTACTGGAAACACATCGACAACTACTCCGAGGTGGGCGTCGCGCGCTCGCCGGAGTTCGAGGACGCATCGCTCGGCGAGCGGGTGCGTCTCATCGCCGAACAGTCGTGGACCTTCGCAAAGGCGTACACGTACGACGCCCCGCTGGACAACGTCGACGCCAACGGCGTGCGGCCGGTCTTCGATCCGGTTACGCTTGTGCTGATGGCGTGCGGCCTCGTGTTCGCGGTCCGCCGGCGCAGAGAGCCGATGATCATCGCAATGCTCTGCTGCCTCGTCATCATCCCCCTTCCTGCGTTGCTGCAGCGCGGCTCCATCATGCGTCAGCCCGTGGCGGCTGCGCCGTACGCGATGCTGCTGGCGGCGCTACCGCTGGCGGCGATGGTGCGCGAGGCATGGCGGCGGCCCGAGACCGTGCGGGCGCTGGCGGTCGGAGGCGTTACGGCGGTGGTCGCGCTGATCTCGGTCGTCACGGTGCGTGACTACTACTGGACGTGGCGCGAGCATGAGTGGGTGCGCCACATCTATTACTCGCAGTTCACGACGGCGTCGCTGTACATGCGCGATCTGCCGCCGGAGACCTACGTCTACTTCTACAACGAACGCGCGAGCATTGACCTGGAGACGCGCGCCTTTCTCGCTCCGGACGTGGAGGGCGAAGACCGTTCGTTCGAGTTCGGCCAGCGTAACGGGTCGATCGAGAACGTGGACCGGTCGCGGCCCGCGGTGTTCGTGCTGATGGACGGCTACTACGGTCTGCTGCCGTCGTTACGCGAGCGGTACCCGGATGGCTACGTCCGCCGCGTCGCGCGGGACGGGAAGCTGGAGTTCATCGCGTATGAACTGCCGGCGGAGGGTGTGGCGGTGCGGACGTGGCCGTGACGGCTCACGGGAAGATGCCGCGCACCTCGGTGGCCTCGACGACGCGGCGGACGGCGAGGAGATAGGCGGCGTCGCGCATCGAACCACCTTCGATGGCGTGCAGCGCGGCGACCTCATCGAACGCGCGGCCAATGATGCGTTCGAGGCGGGCGTTGACCTCGGTCTCTTCCCAGAAGAACGACTGCAAGTCCTGCACCCACTCGAAGTACGACACGATGACGCCGCCAGCGTTCGCGAGGATGTCCGGCACGACGTAGATGCCACGGTCGCGGAGGATCCGGTCGCCATCGGTGGTCGTCGGGCCGTTCGCGGCCTCGATCACCATGGGCGCCTGGATGCGGGCGGCGTTTCCGCCGTGAATCTGGCCTTCGAGCGCGGCCGGAATGAGGATGTCGCACGGCAGTTCGAGCAACCGGGCGTTGGAGATGCGGTCGCCGAGGCGGGCGCCGGGCGCAGCGTCGGCGATACGCCCGGGTGACGG
>JANPBN010000076.1:0-13152 GCA_031430415.1 Dehalococcoidia bacterium | reverse complement strand
CGGTCTCGATGAGAATGCCGGCGAGCTTCTTGCCCTGCACCTGCACGTCGTTCGGCCACTTGATGTCCGCGCGGATGCCGGTGACGTCCTCCACGGCACCCGCGACCGCCAACGGCGCCATCATGGCGATCTGCCGGAGCGTCGCGTACGTAGGCCGCAGCACGAGCGTCGACGCGAGATTGAGCGCCGGAGGCGTCACCCACGACCGCCCGAGCCGTCCGCGCCCCGCCGTCTGCTCGTCCGCCAGCGCCAGTGTGCCAACGGGAGCGCCATGCGCCGCCGCATCGCGCGCCACCTCCATCGTCGAACCCACGCTCGCCTCGAAGATGAGGTTGCGCCCGAACAGTCGCGTCTGCCGCAGCGAGTGGAATCGGGCGATAGCGAACGGAGTGCTCATGGGGGCAGGGTAGCAGCTACTCCGTGGGTCTACAGTAGAGCTTTCGTGAAAGACCCTTGTCTCGCTCCACATCTTCAAGAAATGAACAAGCTGACTGAATTCTGGCCCAGGCGGCATCGGTGCGATCATTGTAATTTGGATCGAGTTTCCCGCCGAGTAGGTCGACGTATAACGCCAGAACGTCTCGGGACGCGCGCACGATTTGTTCGTGCGGCCCCGCGCCTTCCGCTGGTGGATTCATGCCCTCGAGCGAGGTTACGAACGTGCGCGTTATAGCCGTGAGTTCGTCCGTCTGCAGTTCGGGATTCTCGATCGATTCCGCAGCTTCAGCGCGCTCGTCCAATTGTTCGAGCGCAGCGTTGAGGTCACCGAAATAGGCATTCGTCGAGCGCGTTCCTCCACCGCACGTCGCGGCCACAGGCGAAGTCGCTGCGACGACAAGCAGAGCGAGGGCCAGGAGTCGCATGTTCGCAGCCTATCCACTCGGTCGATGGGTCGCCATCGCTGAGCGGCGCTACTTATCCAGCCGCAGCACTGCCATGAATGCTTCTTGCGGGATCTCGACGTTGCCGACGCGCTTCATGCGCTTCTTGCCTTCGGCTTGCTTCTCGAGCAGCTTCCGCTTGCGGCTGACATCGCCGCCGTAGCACTTCGCGAGGACGTTCTTCCGCATCGCCCGGATCGTCTCACGCGCAACGATGCGGCCGCCAATCGCCGCCTGGATCGGCACGTCGAACATCTGGCGTGGGATCAGCGTCCGTAGCTTCTCGACCAGCAGCCGACCGTGCGTCGTCGCGTTCTCGCGATGCGTGATCAGTGAAAGTGCATCCACCGGTACGCCGTTGACGAGGACATCGAGCTTCACAAGCGACGCCGCGCGGTACCCCTGCAGCGTGTAGTCGAGGCTCGCGTAGCCCTGGCTGCCGGACTTCAGCCGGTCGTAGAAGTCGACCAGGATCTCCGAAAGCGGGATGCGATATTCGAGAATGACGCGTCCTTCGCCCTTCTTCGATCCGTCGGCCTGGATCAGGCCATGCTGCAGGTACTCCATGCGCTTGAACTCGCCGCGATTGGTCGTGACCAGTTCCATCACCGCGCCGATGTACCGGTCCGGGCAGACGACGGAGATGTCCATCAGCGGCTCACGGATCTCCTGGATCTCTTGAGGCGGTGGCAGATCCGCCGGATTGTCGACGACGATTTCGCTGCCGTCAGTCTTCGTCACCTGGTACTCGACGCTCGGCGCAGTCGCCAGCAGCGCAAGATCGTACTCGCGTTCGAGGCGTTCCTGCACGATCTCCATGTGGAGCAGTCCGAGGAACCCGCAGCGAAAGCCGAATCCAAGCGCCATGCTCGACTCCGGCTCGTACACGAGGGATGCGTCGCTCAACTGCAGCTTGTCGAGCGCTTCCCGCAAGAGCGTGTACTCACTGGCAACCTGCGGATACAGGCCGGCGAACACCATAGGCTTCGCCGGCCTGTAGCCGGGCAGCGCCTCGTCCGCGGGCTGCGCGTCATCCGTGAACGTATCGCCGACCCGGCATTCCTTCACGTTCTTCAGGCCCGTCGCGATGTAGCCCACCTCGCCGGTCGCGAGCGAGTCCACTTCGACGAGGCCCGGACGGAAGACGCCGACCTCAAGCGACTCGAC
Organism: Dehalococcoidia bacterium; assembly: GCA_031430415.1. Lineage (GTDB taxonomy): Bacteria > Chloroflexota > Dehalococcoidia > DSTF01 > JACRBR01 > JANPBN01. The sequence goes on along the minus strand of JANPBN010000076.1, from coordinate 11,104 downwards.
GCCAAGTCCGGTTGACATCAACCGCAGCTTTCGGCGCGTCGACACGGAGCCATCGATGATTCGGACGTAGGCGATGACTCCCTTGTACGCGTCGTATTTGCTATCGAAGATCAGCGCCCGCAACGGCTTCGATGGGTCGGCCTTCGGCTCCGGCACGCGGTCAATAACCGCCTGCAGGATCTCCAGCGTACCGATGCCCTCCTTCGCCGAGGCGAACATGATCTCCTCATGCGTGAACCCGAGCGTATCGACAAGCTCCTGCGCCACGCGCTCAGGCTCCGCGCTCGGAAGATCGATCTTGTTGATGACCGGGATGAGCGTCAGGTTTGCGTCGAGCGCCAGGTACACGTTCGCCAGCGTCTGCGCCTGGATGCCCTGCGCCGCATCGACGATCAGCAGCGCGCCCTCGCACGCCGCGAGCGCCCGCGAGACCTCGTAGCCGAAGTCGACGTGCCCCGGCGTGTCGATCAGGTTCAGTTCGTATTCGATGCCATCGACGCCGTTGAAGGCCATGCGGACGGCCTTCGCCTTGATCGTGACGCCTTTCTCGCGCTCGAGATCCATCGCATCGAGCACCTGTTCGGACATGTCCCGTCGCGCGATCGTCCCCGTCTGTTCGAGGAAGCGGTCGGCGAGGGTGGACTTGCCGTGGTCGATGTGGGCGATGATGCAGAAATTGCGGATCCGGCCTGGTTCCATCGCCTCCAGCGTATCAGGCAGCAGCGCGTGCGACGAACATCACGCTCGCGGCTTGACGGCGACGGCACGACCATCGAGACTCGCAGGCACTTGGTGTCCCGATTGAGAGGAGTAACCATGCTTCGCTTTGTTGCACTTCTACTCCTCGTACTCCTCGTGGCGTGCAAGACCGCCAGCGACGCCACCCTTGATGCGGCGCTCCTTTCGCCCGCCGACCTGGGCAGTACATGGTTCGTTGTATCCTCGACGCCGGTAGACTCGAGTGGAAAAGGCCCCGCGGTGATCGGAGCGTGCGAGTCAACGAAGTCGAAAGCGCGGAACCTCAGCAGGCGCACGAGCGGCGAACCTACACTACTCATTCAGTCTGCAAGTATGCGCTTGTCAAGCCGATCCGCGCCTACGTGCCTCGCTGAGCTAGAAGACGCAATCAACGACTCGCCGGGTGCGGAACGCCTTACGCCGCCGAGCACGGTAAGTTCCAGCCTCATCTGGTCCGTCCCTCGCTCCGGCTCGCGCGGGCGGGCGATATTCGTGTTCCTCCAGAGTCACCAAATCGCTGTTTTCCTCAATCTAAGCACTGAGGGCGATGTTACCCCCTCAGACGTTGATCTGGTCGTGTTGGCCGCGGACAAGCGGCTTTCCCCTCCGTGACTTCATCCGAAAGATCGCTTCATGCGTATGTGGCCTCTGGCCCACCTACGCCGTACGGCTACGCAGCGCCAGCAGCACCAGCGTCATCGTGAACGTCCCAAGTCCCAAGATCGAGCCGAACGCCGCCGCCATCGACTGCACGTCGTAGCCCCCGAGCACCAGGTCGCGCATGCCTTCGAGGATGTACGTGACCGGGTTGATCGTCGCCAGGAACTCCAGCCAGCCACTGAACACTTCCTTCGGCGCAAACGCCGGCGACAGGAACAGCAGCGGGAAGAAGATGAGAAATCCGGTCTGCGCCGCCTGCGCGCTCCCCGTCTTCAGCGCGATCGCCATGCCGATCCCGGCGTACGCCAGCCCAAACAGGCCACCCATCAGCACGATCACGATGATTCCAATCACGCCCGACTCCATGCCGCTCCCGGCGATGAGTCCGGCGACCAGGATCAGCGCCGTCAGCACCATCACCCGGACGCCGTCGGCGGCGAGGCGCCCAAACACGAGAGCCAGGCGCGGCGTCGGCGTCAGCAGCAGTTTGTCGAAGTAGCCACGCTCGATGTCTGTCACCATCCCGAGCCCCGAAGCGCCAGCCGCGCCTGCGACCGCCTGCAGGATTGCGACCGGCATCTGGAACGCCGTGTAGTTCGTGACGCCGAACGCCCTCCCTGCGACGTTGCCGATCGCGCCGACCGTGACCGCAAAGAAAAACATCGGGATGAAGATGTTCGTGATTTCGATGGCGGGCTGCCGCGCGGTTTCGCGCAGCGACCGCAACATCAGGTACCACGTATCCGTCAGCAGCCTCACGATGCCCTCCCCGCTGCCTGCGTTCGTTCGGCTGCCGCGTCGGCCTCCAGATGGTGGCCGGTCGCGCGCAGAAATACGTCGTCGAGCGTCGGCCGGGCGAGCGTAACCTCGCTGGCGTTCAGCGATGCCTCGTTGAGCAGTAACACGATGCGCGTGATCGCCGCCGCGCCCTCCGGCACGTAGACCACCACCGTCTCATCGACGACGCGGACATCGACAACCCCGTCGAGGGCCCGGATCGCGGTGGCTGCGCGCGCACGCGCATCGGCGCCACCATCGACGCAGACCGTGACGACGTCCGTGCCGACCGTGGCCTTCAGCGCCGCCGGCGATCCTTGCGCGACGATGCGGCCCGCGTCCATGATCGCGACTTCGTCCGCCATCCTGTCCGCCTCTTCGAGATACTGCGTCGTGAGGAAGATCGTGACGCCTTCCTGCTTGTTGAGTTCGTTCACGTATCGCCACACAGCTTCGCGACTAATCGGGTCGAGGCCGGTCGTCGGTTCGTCGAGGAACACCACTGCAGGCCGGTGGACGAGCGCCGCCGCCAGGTCGAGGCGGCGTTGCATGCCACCCGAGTACGTCTTGATGCGTCGATCGGCCGCGTCCTCAAGATCGACGACGCCGAGAAGGTACTGCACGCGGGCTTTCACGTCGGAGCCCCCGACACCGTAGAGGCGCGCCTGCAACTGGAGCAGCTCTCGCCCCGTCTGCACGTCGTCGAGCCCGACCTCCTGTAATGCGACGCCGATCCGTCGCCGGATCGCGCCCGGTTCGCGGGTGACGTCCATGCCCAGCACTTCGGCGCGGCCGGCGGTCGGGCGAAGTAGTGTCGTCAGCATCCGCACCGTCGTCGTCTTGCCGGAGCCATTGGCGCCGAGGAATCCAAATATCGTCCCTTCCTCGATCGCGAGGTCGATGCCGTTGACCGCTTTGATGTCGTCGCTGAAGTGTTTGGTCAAGCCGTGAGCCGCAATCGCAGGCATGGGTCGTCCTTCGCGGGAGTAAGAGCGCGTGCAGGGGATTGTAGCCGTCCGTTTCGCTGCGCGGATCGGTCGCCAGCCTGCGGATTTGGCATGCTAATGGCAGGACTGGCGCTGCCTTGTCAGGCTTGGCTCGGATTCCGTATACTCAGAGCGAACTCTGGAGACTTCTTTCAGAAGTGGGCTCGCGCCCACTTTTTTGTTCGTTTGGCAAGGGTACAGAATCGGCATGAAGAGCGAATTCATTACGGCTATCACGGCGCTGGCAGCGGAGAAGAACCTCCCGCGAGATGTCGTCTTCGAGGCGGTCGAGGTCGCGCTGGCCTCGGCATACAAGAAGGACAACCTCGCCCAGTCCAACGTCCTGGTCAAAATCAACACCGAAGACGGCACGATGCAGGTCTTCACCACCAAGGCCGTCGTCGAGGAAATCGAAGACGACAAGACGCAGATGACGCTCGAAGAGGCGCGCCGCATCGACGAGAACGCGCAGATGGGCGATGTTCTCAGGTTCGAGGCCACGCCCGCGAACGCCGGACGTATCGCGGCGCAGACCGCCAAGCAGGTCGTGCTCCAGCGCCTGCGCGAAGCTGAGCGCGAAGTCGTCTTCGAGGAGTACTCCGGTAAAGAGGGCGACATCGTCTCCGGCGTCGTCCAGCGCCTCGAAGGCCGCAACGTCATCATCGATCTCGGCAAGACCGAGGCCGTGCTGCCACCGCCGGAGCAAGTGCGCACCGAGCATTACCGTCCGACGCAGCGCCTCAAGGTGATGCTTCTCGAAGTGCTGCGCGCCGCGAAGGGCCCGCAGGTCGTCGTAACCCGCACACACAAGGACATGCTCCGTCGGCTCTTCGAACTGGAGGTGCCGGAGATCTTCAAGGGCATCGTCGAGATCAAGTCGATTGCCCGCGAGGCCGGCTACCGATCGAAGGTCGCCGTCTACTCGCGCCAGGAGGGTGTGGACCCGGTCGGCGCTTGCGTCGGCATGCGGGGTATCCGCATCCAGAACGTCGTGAACGAACTGAACGGCGAGCGTATCGATGTCGTGCAGTGGGATCCGGAACCGTCGCGGTTCGTCGCCAACGCCCTCAGCCCCGCGCAGGTTGTCAGTGTCATGAACCATGACGAAGAGAACACGGCCGAGGTCGTCGTTCCTGACCGTCAACTCTCCCTCGCCATCGGCAAAGAGGGCCAGAACGCGCGCCTCGCTGCCAAGCTCACGGGCTGGCGCATCGACATCAAGAGCCAGAGCGCCTACGAGGCAGAACTCGCTGAGAAGGGCATCACGCCGGAAGAGGCAGCAGCGTCCGTCCGTGAGGAGCAGCTTCGCCGCTCGAAGGCTGCGGCTGAGAAGCTGGCCGACGAAGCGCGCATCGCCTCCGCGACCAGGCCGCTGACGCCCGAAGAGGAGATCGCGCTCCAATACGCCCAGAAGGAAGCCGAGCGCGCCGAGGAGCCCGAGGAAGAAGCGGCCGCTGCCATCCTCGAACCGGCAGCCCCGGCCGCGCCAGCCACGCCGGGCGTCCCTGGCAAGCCCGCCATTCGGTTCGCGGAAGAACTCGTGCGGACGCCGCTTGAAGCCCTCAGCCCGGTCGCGAACCAAAAGAAGCGCGGCGGCCCTCCCGGTCGCCGCCGGTCCGACGAAGAAGAGATGGCGCGTCTCGCCGCACAACGCAAGAAGAAGGGCGGCGGCGCCCGTCGTGTCGTACCCGAGGACGATGAGGAAGACGAGTACGCCGACCTGATCAAGTAACATGAAGAACGCGAACGCCGCCTTGCGCCCGAAGCGCGTCCCGCAGCGGACGTGCATCGCCTGCCGCGGCACGGAGTCAAAGCGCGGCCTCGTGCGCGTCGTGCGAACGCCCGAGGGTCGCGTCGAACTCGATGCGACGGGCAAGAAGAACGGTCGTGGCGCCTACGTGCACGACTCTCCTGAGTGCTGGGACGAATCGCTCAAGAAGGAACGACTTGCCCGGGCGCTGAAGGTGGCGGTGCCACCCGAAGATATGGATGCGCTCCGAGAACATGCGGCGAAGCTATCGCCGCAGGCGACATAACGGAAACGAGCCTCGATGACGACAACCGACGCCCAGCCCAAGACGATCGAGATACCGCGCGTCCTCTCCGTAAAGGAGTTGGGCGACCTCATGTCGGTATCTCCCGTTGAGGTCATCAAGGAACTCATGAAGAACGGAGTGATGGCCGCGATCAACCAGGTCATCGATTTCGACACGGCCGCGATCGTCGCGACTGACATGGGCTTCGAGGCTGTCGAGGCGCAGCACGCTGAGCAGGGCGAAGTGACAGTCGACCGCGAGAGCGGCCGGCCGCAGATCGAAGAGGATCAGACCAAGCTCCAGCACCGCCCTCCCGTCGTCACGATCATGGGCCACGTCGACCACGGCAAGACGAGCCTGCTCGATGCCATCCGCGAAACAAAGGTCACGGCGGGCGAGGCCGGCGGTATTACGCAGCACATCGGCGCCTACCAGGTGCACGTCAATGACCACGACATTACATTTCTCGACACCCCTGGCCACGAGGCGTTCACTGCCATGCGCGCGCGCGGCGCGCAGGTGACCGATGTCGCTGTGCTCGTCGTCGCAGCCGATGACGGCGTTATGCCCCAGACGAAGGAAGCCATAGACCACGCCCGGGCCGCGGGCGTGCCCATCGTCATCGCGATGAACAAGATCGACCTCGAGACGGCGAACCCGGATCGCGTCAAGAAGGAGTTGTCGGACGCAGGTGTCGTTGTCGAAGAGTGGGGTGGCGACACGCCGCTCGTGCCCGTGTCCGCACGATCGCGTGAAGGTCTTGACGACCTGCTCGCGAACATCCTTGTCGTCTCCGAAGTGCTAGACCTCAAGGCCAACCCGGATCGTCCCGCCATCGGCATCGTTGTCGAAGCAGAACTCAGCAAAACGCGCGGACCGCTCGCCACCGTGCTCGTAAAGACGGGAACACTGAACATCGGCGACTACGTCGTCGTCGGCGAGACGATGGGCCGCGTCAAGGCCATGCTGAATGAGCACGGCAAGCGCATCAAGACCGCAGGCCCCTCCGCGCCGGCCGAGCTGCTCGGCCTCCAGTCCGTGCCCAAGGCCGGGGAAACACTGCATGTCGTTCCGGACGACAAGACCGCGCGGACAACCGTGCTTGAGCGCATCCGCGAACGCGAAGCTGCGGCGATGCACCAGACGGCGCGCGTTACGCTGGATTCGCTCTTCGGAGAGATCAGCGCCGGCAAACTCAAGGAACTGAACATCATCCTCAAGACCGATGTGCAGGGTTCCATCGAGCCGATCCGAAACTCGCTCGAGCGCCTGTCGAACGAGCAGGTGAAGGTAAAGATCATCCATACCGGTTCCGGTTCCGTAACCGAGTCCGATGTCATGCTCGCCGTCGCGTCGAAGGGCGTGATCATCGCGTTCAACACCGGCACGGAGGGTGGCGCCGATCGCCAGGCCGGCTCCGACAAGGTCGACATCCGCCATTACAGCGTCATCTACAACATCATCGAGGACGTCGACAAAGCGCTCAAGGGCATGCTCGAGCCGACGTTCCGCGAGGTTGTCACGGCCCACGCCGAAGTGCGACAGATCTTTCGTGTTGCGCGCCGTAATTCGATTGCCGGCTCCTACGTTCGAGATGGCACGATCGGCCGCTCGGATACGGCCCGCGTGCTTCGAAACGACGTGAAACTGCACGAGGGCAAGCTGGGGACGCTCAAGCGTTTCCAGGAGGATGTGCGCGAGGTGCAGACGAACTTCGAATGCGGCATCCAGATCGATGGCTTCGAGACCTTCGAAGTCGGCGACGTCATAGAGTTCTTCAAGATGGAGCGGGACAGCTAAACCCGCGCCCCTACGACCGACGTGACCACCATGTCCCGCAGAACCGAACAGATCAATGAACTGCTGCGCGAGGAGATCAGCCACGTCCTGCGCGAGGATCTTCGCGACCCCCGGCTTCAGGGCATGATCTCCATCACCCACGTCGACGTCTCGCCTGACCTGCGCCACGCACTCGCCTTCGTGAGCGTCTTCGGAACCGATGATGAGCGCGCCTCTACGATGGTTGCGCTTGAACACGCTCGGCCGTTTCTTCGCAGGGAGCTTTCCAAGCGCGTACACCTGCGCTACACACCGGATGTTTCGTTCATCCATGACACCACGATCGAACGCGCTCAGGAACTGACGGACCTCATGCGCCAGAATGCAGAAGCACGCGGGGAGAACATCTGACATGGCGTGGATAGCGGGAGAGCGCGTGACGCTGCGCTCGTGGGAGCACGACGACGTTCGGGTGCGCTGGGAGACCGACCAGACGGCCGATAGCACCGAGGCGCGGCTGCGCGACTGGCACGAGCCGCCCAAGTCCCTTCAGCAGCGCGAGGCCGAATTCGAAGCGCAGCAGGCCGAACCGGATGCGGCAGTCGTCTCGCTCATCATCGAGGTCCAGGGCCGCGCGGTGGGGGATATCAACCTGTTCCATGTCGATACCCGTAACCGCAACGCCTCTGTGGGTCTGAGCATCTGGGAAGCGAACGACCGCAATCATGGGTACGGTACCGATGCCATGCGTGCTCTACTTCGTTGGGCATTCAGGCAACTGAACCTGCACCGCGTCGAGCTGTCGGTCGACCCCAAGAACGTGGCGGCGATCCGTGCGTATGGGAACGCGGGATTCGTCGAAGAGGGGCGCCGTCTTGAAGCGCATTTCACCGATGGCACGTACGTTGACGACGTGATCATGGGCGTTCTGCGCCGCGACTTCGAGGCGCGGGAGTGCCGTGGCGCGCCGTAAGCGTGCGGCTCAGCCGCTGTACTACGCGCTCGTCGTGCCTGGCATCGAAGACCTGGCGGCCGACGAGCTTCGCGCTATCGGCGCCGAGGTTCGAGAAACCCTCGCGCGGTTCGACAAGCGCGACAGCGTGCTCGTGTTCACCATCGAAGAACCGGGCCGGCTCGAGCGTTGCGGCCTCATCGATGATGCATTCGCGCTGCTTGTCGACGCTCCGACGCCGCCCGCTCGTTCCGGACCCAAGCAACTCGCAGCGCTTCTCGAGAGGCCCGGATTAGAGCGAGCCATGGTCACGCACCACTCGATGCGCCCGAAGCAGCGAGGCCGCTCCTTCAGTGTCGTCGCGCGGATGGCAGGGAAGCAGCAGTTTCGCCGTGAGGACATCGACCTCCCATTTAAGAAAGCCCTCTCGCTCCTGCTCCCGCATTGGGTGCCCACCAACGACGATTCGGCACTCGAGGTCTGGGTCCACGTCATCGGCGAACGCACGATCGTCGGCCTGCGGCTCTCCGGCGACGAGATGGCGCAGCGCACGTACAAGAAGGCGCACCTGCCCGCGTCGCTCAAGCCCACGGTCGCTCGCGCCCTTGTGGTCCTCTCCGAACCGCGGCCGGGCGACATCGTCCTCGACCCGATGGCGGGCGCCGGGACAATCGTGCGCGAGCGCGCTGACGCCGGACGTGCCCGCATCGTGCTTGGCGGCGACATGGATCCGCTCGCGGTGGATGCCGCGCACACAAACTGCGGGCGCACCGCCGGTGTGGCGCGCTGGGACGCCACCCGCCTGCCCCTTCGCGATGCGAGTGTCGACACCGTAATCACCAATCCGCCGTACGGACGCCAGCACGAGGTTGCCTCGGGACTCGACCGGATATACGCACGTTCGACGAGGGAAGCCGCACGCGTGCTCCGAAACGGCGGCCGCTGCGTGGTACTTACGGGTGAGCTGGACACGCTGATGCGCGCCCTGCCGCCGACGCTGGTGGTGCGAGCGAAGCGTCGCATGCTCCTCCGCGGCTTATCCGTAACGGCGCTGACCCTCACCCGAGTGCCCCGGTAAATGCACGGCTTCATCGTGATCGACAAACCGCTGGGGGCGACATCGTTCTCGATGGTGTCTCTCGTGCGCCGGCTGACGGGCGTTCGCCGCGTGGGGCATGCGGGCACCCTCGACCCGTTGGCGACCGGCGTGCTGCCCGTGGCCGTTGGCCAGGCGGCGCGCCTCATCGAATACATGGACGATGCGCCGAAGGTGTACGAAGCGGTCGTCTGTCTTGGCACGACCACCGACACCTACGACGCCGAGGGAACCGTCACCGCCGTTCGTGACGCTTCGGCCATCCTGCGCCGGGACGTCGAGATCGCCTTGTCCGCGTTCATCGGCGACATCGCACAGACCCCGCCGATGTTCAGTGCCATAAAAGTCGCGGGCAAACCGCTGTATCGCTATGCGCGCGAAGGTGCGACCGATGTCCGGCCGGCGCCTCGTATCGTCAGGATCGACCGCATCGACCTTGGATCGTATGACCGCGGCCAGGCGACGCTGGTGGTGACCTGCGGGAAGGGCACGTACATCCGGTCGCTCGCTCACGACCTCGGCCAGCGCCTCGGCTGCGGCGCCCATTTGGCGGCCCTGCGCCGCACGTCCAGCGGCGGCTTCACCACCGTTGACGCGCGCACTCCCGAAGTGATCGCCAGCCTGGCGGCAGCAACCCGCCTCGGTGACGCGATACTGGCGCCGGATCGCGCAGTCGAGCGCCGCCCTGCCGTGATCGTCGGAGAGGCGCACGCGCTCGACCTGCGCCAGGGTCGCGACATCGACCTCGTGACGCGAGCACACCCGGCGATCTGCCGCGCATACGACGTCGAAGGGGCGTTCGTGGGCGTCGTCGCCAGCGGCGAGCGAGGCATCTGGCACCCGGCGAAGGTACTCCCGTTGGCCTGAATCCGCCTGAATTCGGTCCTTTTTCGCGAATCTGACCAGATTCGGCGCAGATTCGCGCCAGATACGCTTGACAACCTTCCCTAGGGGTCTATTATTCGTACGAGTCAAAGGGATTTGGCTGTTCTGCTCATTTGCATAAGCGTTATGAGCAAGAGACCGAAACAGGAAGCCAGCAAGACGTCAAAGGGAGGTTGATCCGTGGAAGCCTACTGCCTGAAGTGCAGGACGCAGCGCGAGATGAAAGATGCCACGCCGGTCACGATGAAGAACGGCAAGCCTGCGACCAAGGGCGTTTGCCCGGTGTGCAGCACGGGCATGTACAAGATCGGCAAGGCCAAGTAACGTCGGCCGCGACACGAACGAAGAAAGAGGGGCCCACAGGGCCCCTCTTCTGCTTCTCGCTGCAGCGCGTTGTCAGAGATCCCGGCTATTCGAACCAGACGTCCGTCTGTTCCCCGGCGGGAACGCCGAGGATGAGCACGTCCATCTCGCCGTCCGATGTGTGCCAAACCCCGGGCTTGATGACGACAAGGTCACCCTGCGTGATCGCCTTCTTCTCGCCGTCGAGCGTCATCGTCCCGCCGCCCGTGAGGACATAATAGAACTCGGTCATCTCGCGGTGGTAGTGATAGCGGCTATTGTCGATCCGCAGATGCGAGACGTTCGCCACCGGTGTGTCGTCGTGCGTGACGAGTGTCTTACGCCAACCGCACACGCCGCGTTCGGTTTCGATGTCGCCCAGGCTGCGAATGATGTATCTCTCGTCCGTCGTCATGGAGCCTCCGCTATGGCGCTGGTTGGCGCCGGGTTCGCATACTCGTCGAAGCGCTCAGCGACGCCGCCTTCGCCCGCGTAGCCCTGATGGATGTACATTCGGTGCTTGAGCGACCACGCTTCGCCCGGTTGCAGAGTGAGCGCCCCGTCGAAGTACGGCAGATTGGTGCCCACAGGCCCGTACCCGCGCACGAACCAGGCGTTCGGGTGATTCCGGTTCGATGGATGGTCCAGCATCGCGATGCCGAAGACTTCAGGCTCGTGGCCGGCGGCACGAGAGAAGGGGCCACTGCAGTCAGCCCATTCCGCCCGTTGCCCGAAGCAGTTCGGCGATCCGGTCTGGCCCGTCGAAAGCGACATCGTGCCGCCGTCCCACTCGTCGATGATGTCCGCGACGCGCATTAGCGGCAGGGCGTTCTCGTTCGTCTGCCCGAACGTC
>JANPBN010000075.1:0-2654 GCA_031430415.1 Dehalococcoidia bacterium | reverse complement strand
CCAGCAGCGGTGGCCGCCTCGAAGCGCATCTCGGCGTCGTCGCTGTGCATCTCCTCGGTGATGGTGGGGAGCCATTCGAGGTCGGCGTTCCGGCCCATGGCGTGTACGGAGCTGATCTGCAGGCGCCTGTCGCCGCTAGCGTACGCGTCTTCGATGAGGTCATGGACCCACTCGTGGCCGCGCACGCCGACGGACTCGATCGCGCGACCGCGCACCTCGACGATCTCATCCTCGCTGCGGATGACCTCGCGAAGCGCCTCTTCGATCTCTTCGACGCGGCGGCTCGTCTCTTCGAGCAACTCGGCGCGAAGGAGGAAGCGGCCGAGGCCGAGCGCAGCTTCAGCCCGAACGATCGCCTCGGGGTCCTTCAGGAGCCGCAGCAGGATGGCGACGAGATCGGCGCCCTCGTACTCCCACAACGCCTTGATGGAGTCGGCGCGCACCTGCACGTCGTCATCGACGAGGCCGGTGAGGAAGATCGCCGTGAAGTCGAGCTCTACGTTGTCCTCGATCATCTCGGCAAGGCGGTCGACGACGTTGCGACGGCGCTGGATGCTCAGTCCCCGCCAGACATCGAGAAAGCGTGTTCGATCGTCGCCGCGCAGGCCGCTGAGCGCGGAGAGGTCGACGGCGGATACGGGAGCTTCATCCTGAAGCTGCGGGAGTAGGGTTTCGAACGACAAGGGCGCGCTCCTGGGCTTTCAGCAAGACACAACGGGGACGCGCGCGTTGCGCACACGAACCGCCGCGAGCGTCGATTCAGTCTAGGTAGCGGTTCGTTCGAGTGTCAACGCTCGATGTTGTCGTCACGCTGGCCGGCAACGACGGGCGCGCGCGCCGGCTCGGAGAATGCGGGCGCCGAGCGTGGGGAGAACCGTACGCGAACGATCGCGCGCAGGACACTCCAGCCGACACCGGGGCTCAGCTTCTTGCCCTCGTCGACGCTGCGCGGCTCGTACGTCACGGGCACTTCGATGATGCGGTGGCCGTCGCGCAGAAGACGGCAGGTGATCTCCGCGTCGAGATCGAAGCCGTTGCAGCGGAGGTCGAGTGAGCGCGCCACATCGGCGCGCAGCACCTTGTAGCAGGTGAGAATGTCGGTCAGACGCGCAAGGAAGAGCAGGTTGGCCGCCCAGGTCAGGCCGAAGTTGCCGATCCAGCCGATGAGAGGCGTAGCGCCGCGGCCGCGCGCCTTGAAGCGCGACCCGAAGACGGCGCCGGTGCGGCCCTCGACGATCGGGGCGAGAAGGGACGGGATCTCGCCGGGGTCGAGTTCGAGGTCCGCATCCTGCACCATGACGATGTCGCCCGTGGCGCGATCCCAGCCGGTGCGGACGGCACGCCCCTTGCCGCGCGCGCGATCTTCGAAGACGAACTGCAGGCCGGGCGCTTCGCCGAGGGCTTCAAGCGCCTGGCGCGTGCCATCGGTCGAAGCGCCGTCGACGACGATGATCTCCTTTGGCATGCCGCAGTCGACGGCCCGCACGCGCTCGATCAGCGCGATGACGGTGTCGCGCTCGTTGCGCACAGGGATGACGATGGAGAGCTTCATGCGTGGCGCTCCGCGACGATGCGGGCCGCGTCTTCGAGCTGTTCGAGGCGATCGATGGCGATCCACTGGTCCGTGAAGTTGAATGCGCCGACCGACCGCCCGACGGCGACGAGCGCGTTGACCATGTCTGGAATGTCGAAGAATCTGGCGGCCGGCACAACATCGAGCGCCGATGGTTGGATCGCGTAGATGCCGGCAGAGACGATGTCCGTGACGGTGGGCTTCTCGGTGATGCCGGTGATCCGCGCGCCATCGACCTGAATCACGCCATACGGATGCTGGAGTTGGTGCTCGCGCGTGGCGACCGTCATCTCGTAGCCGCCGCTCGTATGAAAGGCGAGAAGTTCCCGCATATCGAGGTCGGTGAGGATATCGCCGTTCATCATGAGCAGCGGCCCGTCGGGCAGGGCGCAGTGGGTACGCACGAGCTCCAGCGGGCCGGCGGTACCGAGCGGTTCGGTCTCGCGCACGTACTCGATGTGTACGCCGAGATGTTCGCCGTCGCGGAAGTACGTCTCGATCAGCTCAGCGCGATATCCGACCGCGATGATGAACTCGCGGATGCCAGCCAGCTTCAGCCGCTCGATGATCTCTTCGAGGATTGGCTTCTCGCCAATCGGGAGGAGGGGCTTCGGGATCGTGTAGGTGAGCGGGCGCAACCGTACGCCGCGTCCGCCAGCAAGCAGCACCGCCTTCATACGGCGTACTCCTGCGGCCGGTAGAGGTCAAGATGGTCGCGGATCCAGTCGGTCGTGCGGCGCAGGCCGTCATCGAGCGAAGTCTCGGCGCGCCACGCTGCCAGTCGCTGCGCCTTCGAGCTGTCGGAGTGGAGGCGAGACACTTCGCTCTTGGCGGGGCGATTTCGCTGTTCATCGCCCTGCGGCACAAGTTCGCGTCCAACGATCCGGCCGACGCGCTCGACGACGTCGCGAATGCTCACTTCTTCGCCGGAGCCGGCGTTGATCACCTCGCCGAGCGCGGCATCGGCCGCACCGATCGCCGTGAAGGCGCGCGCTGTGTCTTCGACGAACGTGAAGTCGCGCGTGGTGTCCAGCGTGCCGAGCTTCAGCGGCAATCCAGCGACGGCCTGCGTGATGATCGC
>JANPBN010000074.1:0-5939 GCA_031430415.1 Dehalococcoidia bacterium | reverse complement strand
ACATCATACCCCAGCGCCGACACTTCGCGGATACGCGTGCCGCTGATGAAGAGGTGCTCGAGCGAGGCCATGAGATAGATGGACTCGATGCCGGGCTTCATCTTCTTGTTCATGAGCGCCATGTCGAACTCGGCCTCAAAGTCGGTGACGGCGCGCATCGACCGGACGACGACCGTCGCGCCGACCTTTTCGGCAAAATCGACGGTGAGGCCGGCATACGACATGACTTCGATGTTCGGGTAGTCGGCGACGGCCTCACGGAAGAGGGCGACGCGCTCATCGGTGCTGAAGAGGACGTTCTGCTTCAGTTGGACGGGAGCCACGATCACGCGGTCGAACAGCCGCGCCGCCCTGCGGGCGATGTCGCGGTGTCCGTTCGTGACCGGGTCAAATCTCCCCGGGAACAGTGCCAGACTCACGGGACCTCCTCCAGAGCGTAGATCGAGACGACGCTGTCTCCGTGCTGCCGGCGACGATACACCGGCAGCCGCCCGAGCGCTTCGGGCGGCTGTTCGCGCTTGTGGTGCTCGACGACGACAATCGTGGCGTCGTCGACGAGTTGGGACGCAGCGACCGATGCGATCGCAGCGAACACGTCCTCATCGTAATACGGCGGGTCGGCGAGAACGAGGGTGTAGGGCCCTTTTAACCTTGACACGGCGCCGGCCGACGGCATGCGGTACACCGTGCCCCGAGCGCCGAACCCCGTGGCCTCGAGATTCGCCTGCACGTTGGCCGTGGCGGCGCCGTCGTTGTCGACGAAGTCGGCGGTGCCTTCGCCGCGGCTCAGCGCCTCGATGCCGAGGGCGCCGGTCCCGGCGTAGAGGTCGAGGACGCGCGCGTAGTCGGCGCCCATTGAATCGAGCATGTCGAAGACGACGCCGCGGATCATGTCGGAGGTGGGACGAATACCGGGTTTGCCGGCATCGCGAGGCTTCGGTGGGCTCTTGAGCGTCCGCCCGCGGGCGCTGCCGCCAATCACCCGCATGCTATTGGGTGGGCGCAGGCGGCTGGACGCTGATCGTCACGCGCTGGCCGATGCGGATGACGCCATCGCTGACGACGATGGTGATCTCGGCATCGCCCTCCGTGGCGGGTGCGGTCCAGGTGACGCTGTCGCCGGTCGAGTTGCCAAAGCTTCCGGTTGAGGCAGACCAGATCGGCGTGAGGAGATCGCCATTGGGCTTGGAGAGCGAGAGTTCTCCCGTCTCGGCGAGCTGCTGCACGGGCGCCCAGACGTCGGCGCCGCCAGCCTGCTGGGATATGTCGGGAATCGTGACGCCGCCCAGGTTGTAGCGACGCGCGAGTTCGAGGCGGAACGATGCGCTGAACTCGTTGGCGATCCACACGGTGCGCTGGCCACCGCGCCCGGCGTAGCGGAACGAGACGGCGCGTGCTGTGTCGTCCCAGTGGAGGCCGGTCGCGCCTTCGGATACGGCGAGGTTCTGGGCGATCAGGTTGATCGGCGTTCCGGCGATGATGTCGCCCTCATGCTTCACGGCGATGATGCTGGCGAGGTTGAGGGCGTCGGCGACGGGGAGCGTGCGCAGACCATCGCTGCCCCGCTCGACGGCGTACGACGGAATGGTCAGGTAGATCTTCGAGCGATCCGTCTGCTGCGTCACATAGTCGAGGGCGGCCTCGGTGTTCTGGAAGTACAGCTCCTGATCGAGTTCGCCGGCCATCTCGATCGAGTCGGCGGCCGCCCCCAGGCGCTCCCAGTCGTAGGCGCCGGCATCGATCGTGCCGTCCTGGCTCCGGGGCATGGGCAGGGTGAGCGTGAGCGTGCGCCCGTCCTCGTCGAGCGCATCGGACAGCGCGACGATGAACGCGGTGTACTGCTCTTTGAGCGTCGGGCTGACCGAGCGATAGTCGATGTCGATGCCGGTGAAGTTGCCCTGACGCACTGCGTCGGCAATCGCCTTGACGTGCGCGGTGCGCAGCTCGCCCGAGCGCAGGATGTTGTCCGTGACCTCCGGATTGGGTGCGACGATGACGGGTACGACGGTGTATCCGGCGGGCGGCACGGCAGGCGGCGTGCCGACGATCTCGCCGTTGTCGACGGGGATGAAGACGATCGGATGGAGCGTCGTGATCACGGATGCAGCGCGCGGATCGATCGCGGTGCCGGCGGGCATCGAGCCTGCGATCTGCAACGTCGCCTTGCTGCGTTTGAGGACGATGACGTTGCCGGGGAGCGCATCGACCTCGCCGCGCGCGGCGGTGCCGGTGGCGACGAGCGAAGCATCGCTGAGGCGCTGCCACGAGTTGTCGATGTAGCTGTAGAGCGCGAGGTTGCGGGACTCCGTCTCCTTCTCCTTGAGCGGCACGGTCACGGCGGACGCGCCGCGCTGATCTTGCGGCGCCGAGAGATCGAAGAGCGTGCTGGCTGCGACGAGACCGGCCGGAAGTTTCGGGATGCCAGTGCGCACGGTCGAGGTGTAGCGGTCGGCTGTACCGGGCCCGCTTGGGATGTCTGAGCCACCGTCGCCGCCGCGGCTGAGAATCGACACGGGCGGCAGGACGAGGATGAGGAGCAGCAGCGCCAGGCCGATGATCGTGCCGCCGACGTAGACGGCTGCGCGATCGGGGCCTGCCGGCTCGCCGTCTGCATTGGTTCTGAGGATCCGGTCGAAAGGACCCCGCTGCTGCGTATCCATCGCGCGCCGCTGCTGCCGCCTGTAGGGCGGGAAGCGTTCGGCGGGTACCTCCATTGAGTGGCGGCTCGGGACTGTGCCTTGCTTAGATGCCCGGGACGTGTGGTCCAGTCCGTCGACGTAGGGCAACCGCCCTTCGTCCGACGAACCTGCACATTCTAGCACCGGCTGCCGTCTTGAATGTTGCCGGAGCGGGGTTAGACTGTAGACATCGCACAGAATCATGCGTGATTGCCCACACCGCGTGCATCAGCAAGGAGTTGCTCGAATGTCTCGTCCTTCCGTCTCCAGCCTCATCTCCGGCACCCTCCGCTCCATCGACGCCATCGCCGCACCGAAGCGGGCGCACGCCCACTGCGACGTGCCCTGCGGCATCTATGACCCGCACCTGATGCAGATTGCGGCGCTGACCGTGGTTCGCATGAACCAGCTGATGGACGGCCTGGAGCCCCCGGCGCCGGACGACAAGGTGGGTCGTGTGAAGTACGTGAACACGCTGAGCCGGCACATCGCCGCGAAGGAGGAGCACGCCGAGGTCGTCAAGCGCGAGACGCGGATCATCTTCGGCGACTACTTCAAGCCGGAGCACACGGAGAAGTTTCCGGAACTGGGGCAGCTGGCCTGGGACATCCTGAAGGCCGGTGGCGCGGCGAAGCAGGGCGTCGGCCTCGAGCAGGCGCAGTCGCTGCTCGCGCAGTGCCAGCGCTTCGCGGAGATCTTCTGGGAATCGAAGGGCGTCGCGACGAAGCGCCAGCCGAGCAACCAGGCGGCCGGCGGCGAACTCGTCGTCCCGGCGTAGGTGATGCGCGCCGCGAGCGCGCTGCTCGCGTTCTTCGCAGCGGCGGTCGCCGCATGGCGCTGGTCGCCGGTGCGGCGGTACTCCGTCGAGGGGCCGAGCATGGAGCCGGCGTTCGCGGACGGTGATCGCGTGCTCGTCAACCGCGTCGCCTACATGCGGCAGGCGCCGTGCATCGGCGATGTCGTCGTGCTCCGGGATCCGGAGCAGCCGGCGCGTCACCTCATCAAACGCATCGTACTGGCGCCGGATCTTGCGAAGGATCCGGCGCCAGCGTCGTTCTACGTCCTGGGCGACAACGGCCCGATGAGCCGCGACTCCCGGCACTTCGGCGCGGTGCCCCGGCGCGCGATCATCGGCCGCGTCTGGCGGCGGTACTGAACTCTACTCTCGCCACAGTAGCGGAGACCGCCGAATTCATGCGACGATAGACGCTATGAGCGAGACGGCGCGGCGCCGCGTCCGCACGGCGATGGTCGTGGTGCCCGTGATCCTGGGCCTGTTCGTGGCGTGGAACGCGCGCACGGCGCTGTTTCCGTTCGTGCTCGGCATCGCGATTGCCTACGTCATCGCGCCGGCGGTGAGCGGCATCGCGAGCTACATGCCGTTTCGGGAGGCGCGGCCGCATCTCGCTCGCGGCATCGCGATTCTCATCCTCTACATATCCTTCGCGGGCGCGATGGTGGGCGTCGGATTCCTCGTGATCCCGGACGCCGTCGATGAGATGCAGCAGTTCAGCGACAACCTGCCGGACACGATCGACCAGGTTCGAGCGCGGTTGCAGGATGCGTACGATCGCTGGGTGCCGGCCGAACAGCACGATCGCACGGACAAGTGGCTGCAAGACTTCGGCGACTCCGCTGGCACGTGGGCGACAGGACTCGCACCGGACGCGGTGAAGTTCGCCGGCAACACGTTCGCGATCCTCATCGGCTACCTGACGATCCCGGTGTGGCTGTACTTCACACTGAAGGATCACCCGCGCGGCGTGCGTTCGTTCATCGGCATGTTTCCGCCGGAGTGGCGGCACGATGTGCGCAACATGCTGGGCATCGCCGACGCCGTGCTGCGGAACTACATCCGCGCGATGCTGCTGCAGGGGATGATCATCGGCCTGATGGCGTATATCGCGCTGCGCATCCTCGATGTGAAGTATCCGATCGGACTGGCGGTGATCGCGGGCATCACCGAGATGATCCCGATCATCGGACCGATCATCGGCGCGATCCCGGCGATCCTCGTCGCGCTGGCGCAGGATCCGTGGAAGGGACTGTGGGTTGCGATCGCGTTTCTGATCATCCAGCAGATCGAGAACAACCTGATCGTGCCGAAGATCCAGGGCGACTTCCTGCGGCTGCATCCGGGCGTGATCATCGTGCTGCTGGTGGTGGCCGGATCGATCGGCGGATTCGTGTTCGTGCTGTTCGTCATTCCGGCGGCGGCGTTTGTGCGGGATCTGTACCAATACCTGTACCTCCGTACGGGCAACGTGCCGCAGGACGCGGCGCTGGATCGCGCGCTCGGCGAATACGGGGCCGAGGCTGTGCGCGAGCGCTGGCGAATGGAACTGGTGGTGCCGGCCGCGGATATCGGTAACCGCGGGATCGGGATCGAGATCCCGCCGGCCTCGCCCTAGCGCGGCGGCCTGCGGTCACGTCATCTGTTCGAATCCTCGCTCCGCGACAGCGGCTGTCGCACGTTCGGCGCATGCTTGCGTGAGAATCGTGCGCTGCCTCTCAGATGTGCGTACGTAACGCAGGAGTTTCAGCTGTGATCGGTGTGGCGGTAACGGATCTCGCGGAGCTACGCGCTTTCGTGGACGCCTCCCGGTGGACGTTTGCGAAGACGATGCCGCACATTCCCCACTGGTACACGGTAAGGCGGGACGCGACGAGTGACGCCCGGTTCGAGTGGTTCGTGATGTTCATCCGCGAGCACGGCTATCGCGAGCGTTGGGGTCCGTACTTCCATCATTACCTGGACCTCGACGGATGGAAGTACTGGACGATGGGCGCCGAGCTGGCTGTCACGGTGATCATCAACCGCGCGCGACTGGACGCATAGCCGCGGGGTGGTGGTTCGCTACGTCTTCTCGAAGCGCTCGACGTCAAGGACGAAGACGATGGCGCCGCCGACCCGAACCTCGATCGGCTCCTGCATGACGGAACCTTCGCCGAAGAAGGGCAGGGTCTGGACGGGGACGTATTCGGTGCGGGCGGAGCATTCGAGGCGCACCATGGCGACGACCTGCTCGACTTCGCCGGCTTCGATGCCGGAGAGGATGGTGGCGTTGCCCTTGCGCAGGAAGCCGCCGGTGCTGCTGATCTTCGTCGCGGGGTAGCCCTGCTCGATGAGCTTCTTCGTCAGCTTCTCCGCGTCGGAGTCGGAGGCGATGATCACGACGAGCTTGAGCTGCGGATTGTCCACGCGTCCTCCGTTCAGGTACTGCGTGGATCGTATGCGCGCGCGTCGATGCCTGTCAATTT
>JANPBN010000073.1:0-4782 GCA_031430415.1 Dehalococcoidia bacterium | reverse complement strand
CATGACCGGATCGACGACGAGTTGCGTCACGCCGTGGGCGCGCAGGCGTTCAGCGACGGTGGCGATGATGCCGGCGTTCGCCAGCATGCCGGTCTTCACGGCGTCGGCGCCGATGTCGCTGAGGACGGCGTCGATCTGGAGAGCGACGAGGGATTCCGGCATCGCGAGCCAGTCGGTGACGCCGAGCGTGTTCTGCGCGGTGACGGCGGTGACGGCCGACGTGCCGTAGACGCCCATGGCAGCGAAGGTCTTGAGGTCGGCCTGGATGCCCGCGCCGCCGCCGGAGTCGGAGCCGGCGATCGTCATCGCCCGGGCGACTGAATCGAGGGTGACAGGCGGGATGGGAAGGGACATAGCGCGATTCGTGCTTCCTCCCTATTCGGCATGACCCGGATAGGTTCGGCGGTCGGCCGTGAAGACGGCCCTCTCAGCCGGAATCCCGGCTCCCGACGATCAGCCGCTTGGCTTCGCCCGCGTGCTGATCGTCCTGCGTAGTCACTCGGCGAACACTTCAGTTCGCCTTCAGGCTATGGACGATCGCGGTGGGGCGTCAAGCGGGTGGCGTGGGGCCGCGGCGGTTCGGGTCGAGCGGACTCATCAGGCCGACGGCGTTGCCATCGGGATCTTCGACGATGGCGTAGCGCGATCCCCAGAACGCATCGTACGGCGGTTGCTGCCCGGCGTATCCGGCGCCGGTCAGGTCGGCGTAGATCGCATCAACAGCCTCTCGCGTCGGCACACGGAAGCCAATGACGCGGCTCGAGGTGCCCGGGCGCAAGGCGAGGCCCGCGTTCCACTGCCGCGCGAACTCGACGCTGTCGAAGTCGAGGTCGATGCCGTCGGGCATCGTGGC
Source organism: Dehalococcoidia bacterium (assembly GCA_031430415.1). Taxonomy (GTDB): domain Bacteria; phylum Chloroflexota; class Dehalococcoidia; order DSTF01; family JACRBR01; genus JANPBN01. Next base: position 3,929 of record JANPBN010000073.1, on the reverse strand, counting down.
GCTGCGGTGGCTGGCCTGCCACTGGGGCAGCGTGTCAGGGACCTCGAGGCCGAGGCGGCGATAGAACGCGACGGTCGCCTCCATGTCGGTGACGACGAGGTTGATCTGGTTGAGGACGGGGCGGGAGTCTGGCTTGTTTGGCATGGGGTACTCCGCATGGTTGGGTTCACGGATCTCCGTACCATTGTGCCATGACCGAGCGAGACGTAGTGCGCCCGGTGTAGCATTCGGACGAGAGGAGAACGTGAGAACTATGGACTGGCACGACTTCATCGTATCGACGCCGGGGGTTCTTGGCGGCAAGCCAGCCGTCAAAGGTACCCGTCTTTCGGCCGACTTTATCCTCGGGCTGTTCGCCGCGGGATGGACGACGGCGACGGTGCTTGAGCAGTATCCCTCGCTGAGCGACGATGCGATTCGGGCTGTGTTCGCGTATGCGGCCGACGTCCTCCAAGACGAGTCCGTCTTTCCTCTCCCAGCTGCGAACTAACGTGGATTTCCTTCTGGATGAGAACGTACCGACTGACTCTGCGGAGGTTCTGCGTCAGGCGGGCCATCACGTGTCGATCTGCCCGGCAGGATCACCTGACGAAGAGGTGATCGGGTTGGCGGCGCGCGAAGGAAGTCTGCTCATCACGTTCGATTCCGACTTCGGCACACTGATCGTGCGCGGTGGGCGGGTGGCACCTCGTGGTGTGCTGTATCTTCGCATTCAGCCACGGAATTCCCGGGAGCCTGGCGAGATAGTTCTTGCCGTGCTAACGAGCCACCCGGTTGAGGGATTCTTGACCGTCATTTCGCGCCAGGGTGTTCGTCAGCGGAGCATCTAGTCACTGCGAGAGGAACACAACATGCCACCGCGACCGTACCGCATCGACGTAGCCGAGAGCGTCCTCGCGGATCTGCGCGAGCGATTGGCGCGGACGCGCTGGCCGGAGGCGCTGCCCGGAGAGCCATGGGCGCACGGGGCGAGCGTCGCATACGTGCGGGAGTTGTGCGCCTACTGGCGCGATGGCTACGACTGGCGAACGCAGGAGGCGGCGCTCAACGCACATCCGCAGTTCATCAGCACGATCGATGGGCTCGACCTGCACTACTGGCATGTGCGCGGCGTCGGGCCTTCGCCGATGCCGCTTGTGCTGGTACACGGATGGCCGGGGTCGATCTATGAGTTCCATCATGTCATCGGACCGCTGACGGATCCGGCGTCGCATGGAGGCGATGCGGCCGACGCCTTCGACGTCGTCATACCGGCACTGCCCGGGTACGGCTTCGGCGGCAAGCCGAGCGAGGCGGGGTGGGGCCCGACACGCACGGCGGCGGCGTTCGACCGGCTGATGTCGGAAGAGCTGGGATACACGCGCTACGGTACCCAGGGCGGCGACTGGGGCAGCGCGGTCACGGCGACGATGGCCGCGAACCACTCCGAGCACGTCATCGGCGCGCACCTGAATTTTGTCGCGGTGGGGCCGCCGAGCGCCGAGGCGGCGCAGTCGCCGGCGGCGAAGCCGTACATCGAGGCGGGGGCGGCGTTCCAGCGCGACGAGACAGGGTACTCATTGCTGCAGAGCACGAAACCGATGTCGCTGGGCATCGCGCAGGCGGACTCGCCCGCCGGGATCGCGGCGTGGATCGTCGAGAAGCTCCGGACGTGGAGCGACTGCGGCGGCGACATCGAGAGCGTGTACACGAAGGATCAGCTGCTGACGAACATCATGTTCTACTGGGCGCCGAACAGCATCGCGAGCGCGGCGAACATGTACTACGAGGCCCGGCGCGAGGCGCATCGCGGCTTTCCGCGCGTGCAGGTGCCGGTGGGCGTGGCGTCGTTCCCGAAGGAGATGGGCCGTGCGCCGCGTGCGTGGGCGGAGGCGCGGATGAACATCGTCCACTGGACAGAGATGCCGCGTGGCGGCCACTTCGCGGCGCTGGAGCAGCCGGACGCGCTCGTCGCCGACGTGCGCGCGTTCTTTCGGGGCTTGCGGTGACGCTCGGGCGGCAGGTGGCTGGCCGTCATGCCCAATCCAGACCGAACATCGTGCTCATCGTTGCGGACGATATGGGGTACGGCGACCTCGGGTGCTTCAACTTCGGCGCTTCGGACACGCCCGTGCTCGATCGGCTGATCGGCGAGGGCGTGAGCCTGACGCAGCACTACACGGCATCGCCGGTGTGTGCGCCGGCTCGGGCGTCGCTGCTCACCGGCCGCTACCCGCATCGCACGGGCGCGATCGATACGCTGGAGATGCGCGGACTGGACCGGCTCGCGCTGAGCGAACGCACGCTGGCCGACTACCTCGGCGCGGCAGGATATGCGACGGGGCTCGTCGGGAAGTGGCACAACGGCGCGCTCGATGCTCGGTACCATCCGAACGCGCGCGGCTTCGATGAGTTCGTGGGCTTCTCCGGCGGATGGTCGCCGTACACCGGTTACCACCTCGACGTGAACGGCACGATCCGGAAGGGCGACCGCTACATCACCGATGTCTTCTCGGACGAGGCGGTGGAGTTCGTGCGCAGGCATCAGCGAGAGCCGTTCCTGCTGACGCTTGCGTACAGCGCGCCGCACTTCCCGTTTCACGCGCTGGAGGAGGATCTGGCGCCGTTTCGCGATCGCGGCGCCTTCACGACTACGGTGAGCCACATCTACGGCATGATCCGCTGCATGGATCGCGGCATCGGGCGCGTGTTGGATGAGTTGCGCCGCCTGCATCTCGACGAGAACACGATCGTGATCTTTACGAGCGACAACGGGCCGCAGTTCACGGGCATGGGCGAGATGTCGTCGCATCGCTACAACTGCGGATTCGCGGGCGCGAAGCTGCTGGTCTACGAGGGCGGCATTCGCGTGCCGGCGGTCGTGCGGTGGCCGGCGCGTCTCGCGGGCGGCCGACAGGTGCACGAGATGGTGCACTTCGCCGACTGGCTGCCGACGCTGCTCGGCGCGGCCGGCGTCGGCGGGGCCTCCGAGTGGCGGGCCGGCGTCGGCGGGGCCTCCGAATGGCAGGCCGGGGTGCCGCTTCCGGCGGGCGTCGCTCTCGACGGCGTCGACGTGATGCCTGTGCTCGCGGGCGAGGCACGCGGCGCTTCGCCGGCGCGGTTCTGGCAATGGAACCGCTACACGCCGGCGGGCGAGAGCAATGCGGCGATGCGAGACGGCGACTGGAAGCTGGTGCGCCCGGCCATCGACGAGGTGATGCAGGTGCTGCCGGCCGACCTCGCGATGGACATCGACGCGAAGTACCACCCGGAGCGCTATACCGACATCGTCCGCGACGCTGGGCCGGAGCGCACGATCGGCCCCGTGCCGCCACCACAGCTCTTCAACCTGCGCAGCGACCCGACCGAGCAGCACGATCTCGCGGCGCGGCACCCGGAACGCGTCGCGCGTATGGACGCTGCGCTGACGCGCTGGTTCGAGGACGTGGAGGGAGAGCGGCGGCGGATCGGGGCGTGACGGTTTCACCACAGAGGCACAGAGGGCGCAGAGATCTTGTTGGTCGTGCGTGAGAGAGAGGAGCCAATATTCGGCTCCTCTCTCTCGTATCAACACACAGAATTGTCTCTGTGTCTCTGTGGTGAACCTCTCAGCAGGGACCGAAGCGCTGGGCGATCTGGGAGAGGTCGGTGGCGTTGATGTTGCCGTCCTTGGTGATGTCGAAGTCGATCAGGTGCGGCAGCGCGGGCACGGTGTACAGCCCGAAGCTTTGGGCCACCTGTGACAGATCGGTCGCGTTCACGGTCGTGTCGGCGTTGATCGAAGCGACTTCCTTGCCGTCGCTGCAGGTGTCGCCGTCGGTGTTGGCGCTGCCGCCTGATGTCGCGTAGTAGCAGAATTCCCGTGCGTCGCTGACGCCGTCCTCATCGGCGTCTCCGGCAAGGGAGCAGGCCGCCGGCGCCGCGTTGATGGCGTTGGGGTCAGTGCCGAG
>JANPBN010000072.1:0-1693 GCA_031430415.1 Dehalococcoidia bacterium | reverse complement strand
ATTGTGTAGCCGTCAGGCCAGCTTGTGGCGGAGGGCGTACGCCGTGATCTCGGCTCGGCCGTGCGTGTTCGTCTTGGTGTACATGTTCGAGATGTGCCGCGCGACGGTGCGCTCGCTGAGCACAAGCGTCTCCGCGATCTGCCGATTGCTCTGGCCGCCGACGAGCAGTCCGAGCACTTCGAGTTCGCGGGGCGTGAGTGGGACTGAACTCGTCACGTCAGCAGCGGGCATCGCGGGTACATTGACCGGCACGAGGCCGAGGAATCTCGCCGCGGCAAGCAGCGACTCGTCGCTCGTCGTGGGCAGTACGAACTGAGCGGAAGGAATCGTCGAGGCGACTTCACGGCTGTGCTTGACCGAGACGGATCTGTTGTGTTCGCCGATCACAAGCGTCGGAACGGTCAAACGTTTTGCCTGCTCGGTCATGTCGAAATGGTCGATCAACTCTAAGACTTGCCACGCCCGCTCCGGCGTGATTCCCTCTCTCAGAACACGGGTCAGGATCTGGCTCATTTCAGCGCGCGCGTGTCCGTAAATGAGGTGCACGCAAGCGTCGGTGTATGTATCCCAGTCGAGCCCACGCAGCGCCTTGATGGATCGCAGAACCGGCGTCTTCAGCGCCTCGGCCGAGCGCAGGAACGGGTACGTCAGGATAAGGTGGGCGATGCGATCGGGGTGCCTGGCGGCGTACTCAACGGCGATAGGGTTTGAGTATGTTGTCGCCATCAAGGCGAACTCATCGAGATTGAGGGCGTCGGCGACAGCCTCCAGATCACAGACGAACCCATCGAGCGTGAACGAATCGACGGGTCCCGACGACCCCATGCCGCGCGGGTCGAACATGACCCACCGCCGCCCTGCCGCCGCGAGCGCGTAGGCCTGTCGGCGATCCGACGGCGAGATAGTCCATAGCAGCCCCACATGCCGGAATGGGATGGTGGGCATGAAGACAACGGCCTTACCCTCGCCGTGCGTGCAATACGCGATGCTGACACCGTCGCTCGTTCGTGCGTACTGGATGGGGGGAGTGTCCACGCCGGGAGTATGCATCGAAGCGGACTGGAGCGCTAAAAGCTCGCGACCACGAGTTGCGCCCAAACAGCAGCGAGCGTTCGAGGCACTGTCCGGCAACCGACTCCCGGCCCACCAGCAGGAAGTCGCCCACGCCCCTGGCAGGCCCGCCATTCGGCGCAGTGCTTCGCCTCGGCTCAGCACGTGTCGTCGCTCTCTCGCCTTGTCATGCCGCGCCGCTGGTGGCACGATGGCTCCGGCGGATTGCATTGGAGGCGCGCATGACGACGGACACGGCGACCGGTGGCGGTGAGGCGCCAAAGCTTCCCTTCCCGCTGCAAGAGAACGAGCGGGTGATCCAGCTCGTGCGCAAGCACTGGGTGCAGCTCTGGCCGCGCTCGATCCTGTTCGCGTTGGTCGCGCTGGCGCCGCCGGCGGCTATCGCCGTGCTCCTGTCGATGGCGGACGCGTACGAGGGCACAGCCGCGACGGTCTTCATGATCGCGTCGGCGGTCTGGATCTTCTACTGGGGTATCCGCGCGCTGCTGAACTGGTATCGCTACCACAACGACACATGGACCATCACGAATCAGCGCATCGTCGACTGTTACCGCTCGACGCCGTTTAGCCTGCGCGTCTCGACGGCCGATCTCGTGAACATCCAGGATATGTCCATCGACCG
>JANPBN010000071.1:0-11057 GCA_031430415.1 Dehalococcoidia bacterium | reverse complement strand
TCGTCGCCGCTCTGCGAAACCGGCACAACGCTGTTGCCGGTGGCGGGGTTCGGCAGCGAACCCATCATGGGCATCATGCTCTGCATGGCGGCAGGTGTGAGATCGGCCATGATCTCGCCGATCTTGCCGGCGACGGCGCCATCGGCGTGCTTCTGCATGAACTCGACTGCCGTGAGGGTCTCGGTCGTCATCTGTTCCTCCTTATGCTCCTGCCGGCTCCATCGCGAGGTCCGCGATCTTCCAGGCGCCACCGACATCCCGCCACGTGGCGATCGCCGTGAAGTCCTGGTCGCCGGAAAACTTGATCGTGAAGATGTGGTCTTCGCCCTGTTCGTCATGCTTCTGGATATCGAACGACTTGAGGGCGGGCATCGCGCCCATGCCTCCGCCGCTACCAGCTCCGGCCATCAGTTTGCCGAGCGCCTCGGGTGTCAGGTCGCCCATGATGCGCATCAGGTCGCCGATGAGGACGGCCTGGCAGTTTTCAGTTACAGCTTCTTCAACGCTCTTGTCGGGCATCCGCCACTCCTTTACGTCCAATGGCCTCCCGTACCGTGCGACGGCAAGCCGCCGGATCATAGGATCTGCTCCACCGTAGTGTCAACGAACGCGTGGCACGCCCGCCGCGTGCCTCCGCTTGACATGCGCGATCCTCGACGGATACGCTCGATCAAGTGTCAAACGCACAGCCCCCCGCCCCCGCAGCCTCAACGCACGGCCAACGTGCGATCATCGGCACCGCGATCGTGCTGTTCGCCTTCCTTTCGGCCTACCTGGCGCTTGTGATCATCACGCGGGTCGACAGCATCTTTTTCCCGGGCAACCAACTCACCCTCCCCGGCGGTAGCAGCCTGCCGCTCCCCGGCGTCGACACCTCGGGTTCGAGCGGGAGCCAGGAGCGCATCAACATTCTCGTGCTGGGCCTCGACCGGCGAGCAACCGAGGGCAACACGGCGACGCGGACCGACACGGTCTTCGTTGTAACGGTTGATCCGATCACGAAGTCGACAGGCATCCTCGGCATCCCCCGAGACCTCGTCGTCAATATTCCGTACCAGTCCGGCAACGGCACCTACAAGGAACGGATCAACACCGTGTACGTGTCGGGCGAGCTCAACGGCTACGACCAGGGCGGCTTGTCGCTGTTGAAGGAGACCGTCCAGTCCAACCTCGACATCAAGATCAACAAGTACGTGATCGTGGACTTCGATGGCTTCGAGGAGATCATTGATGCGCTCGGCGGCATCGATGTCGACGTGCCGGATGCGGTCTACGATCCGTACTACTCCGAGACAGAACTGCCGGGCGACTACTTCCCGCAGGATTTCGAGGTAGGACGCCAGCACATGGACGGGCGGACGGCGCTCGCCTACTCGCGCATTCGCTTCAGCAGCGATGACCTCGACCGCATCCAGCGGCAGCAGCGCGTAATCTTCGCGACGATCGACAAGGCTAAGTCGCTCAACCTGTTCAACGTCAAGGATGCACCCAAGCTCTGGGACAAGTACAACGACGCGATCCAGACAGACATCAACAGCGCGCTCGTGCCCGGGTACGCGAAACTCGCCAATGACGTGAAGGACGAGATTCACGCCATCTCCCTCGGCCCGGCGACGGCGGGCTGCACAGGTCCGCAGGGGCAGGCCTGGCAGTGCCCCGATCACGACGCCATCGCGCGGATCGTCACGTCACTGTTCGTCGACCGGCCCGGGAGCAGTGTGCAAGCGTCACCAACGCCGGATCCGGTGAAGGTACAGGTCCAGAACGGCACAGGCACGGATGGCCTGGCGACGAGCGTCGTGAACTACCTGGCGGCCGAACGAAACTATCCCGTCGAGAACCTCAATCCCGCGAACGTGTTCGACGGCGAGTCCCACGACATTTCGGAGGTCATCGACCTCGACGGCACACACGAACGGAACGGGCGCCTGCTCGCCAAGTGGCTCAACATCGCCGATGAGCGCTACCGTCCGGCGACCGAGGCCGAACGCGCCACGATGCAGGACGCGGACGCCGATATCGTCATCATCCTCGGCGCCGACATCGACTTTGGTGCGCTGATCCAGTCACCGACGACGATCACGCCGGGCGGTTAGCCGGGCTTCGACGCGAGCAGATCCTTCAAGCGCCCCAACGCCGCCACCGGCGACGGATGTACCCCATTCAGCAGTCCCAGGTAATACGAGACATAGTCCCCAAGCAGCACGGCACAGAGCATCTGCGAAAGCAACGTGGCGCCTTCAATCTCGACGATCTCCGCCATCACGCCCTGCGCGCGCATCTCCGTCGCAGTGGCATCGACGCGAAGGCGGACGCGCGGATGCATCGCCGCGTGGCGCAGCAGAACGGCGTGAAGATACGGCACGATCTCCGTCGCAAGACCGTAGCCCGTCTGGGCGTTGTGGTTCATCTCCGGCAGCTCGTCGGCGATCGCCCAACTCTTCGCGTTCTCGTTCACCTGGGTGCGCCATCGGTACGCGACCGCCGCCAACGCCTGCGCGCCCACGAATACCGGAAGCGTGCCGTACAACCGCCGGGCTAGCTGCTTCCCCGTGTTGTCGTTCTCGGGGACGTCTCGGCCGATGCCACGGCCAAGCGTACGCATCTCGTCCAGCGCTGCCGGCAGTTCGGGCGTAGGCGGCAAAATGCCGAGCCCGATCGCGATGCCGAGCAGGGACGCGAAGCTCCAGCCGAGCGCCGACCGCGGCTCGGCATCCCAGGCAAATGTCAGCGCCTCCCCACCAGCGCGCCGCGCGCTATCGAGCAGGGCGCCGCCGGTCGTCACGGCGATGCATGCGGCGCCGGCGCTGAGCGCGGCATCGAACGCGGCGACGGTCTCCTCCGTGTTGCCGCTGTTGCTGGAGGCGATGACGAGGGTGCGTTGGTTCACGAATCCCGGGATCGTGTAGCCGCGCACGGTATCGATCGGCACACCCGCGCCCGTATCGAGCGCGAATCCACGAAGAAGCGCGCCGCCGATGCCGCTCCCACCCATTCCGGCAATGGCGAGGCGGTCGGTCTCTCGGTACCGCGCCGGGAGTGTCGCCGCGAAGGCGACGCCGGCAGCGTGCGCTTCGGCGATCTGCTCCGGGAGCGCAGCAATACGCCCGAGGAGGCCTTCGGAATCGAGTTCGGCGTACGTCTCGTCGCGGTCGAGTATGGATTCGGTCATGGCTCCCGTTGTAGGCGATGCCGGATGCCGGCGCAATCGGGGATTTCTGGACACTCACCCTGGACAGAGCCAGAATGCGCGTCATGCGACTACCGCTCGAAGGCATCCGTGTTCTCGACCTGACGGTGTGGCAACAGGGCCCGTACGCCACGGCGCTGCTCGCCGACCTCGGTGCCGATGTCGTGAAGATCGAGGACACCGGCGCTGGCGACCCCGGCCGCAGCGCCTGGGTGGCGCCCGAACTGGGCCTGAGCAGCTACTTCCAGGCCCACAACCGAGGCAAGCGGTCGCTCGTCCTCGATCTCAAGCACCCGGCAGGCCGCGAGGCGATGTTGAGGCTGGCCGAACGCGCCGATATCTTCCTCAACAACCTGCGGCCGTCTGTGATTGCCCGCCTCGGATTGCACTACGAAGCGGTGGCCGAAGTGAATCCGGCGATCGTCTACGTCCAGGCATCCGGATACGGCCCCGAAGGACCGGACGCCACGCTTGGCGCATTCGACTTCCTGGCGCAGGCGCGGAGCGGCTTCGTCAGCGCCAACGGCGAGCCCGATGATCCGCCGCTGCCGACGATGGTGCCTATCGGCGACCAGTCGGGCGCGCTCCACGCCGCAGTTGCGGCACTCGCGGGCCTCGCCGGCCGCAACGCCACTGGCCGCGGCTGCAAGATGGACACCTCGCTGCTCGGGAGCATGATCGGGATGCAGGCGTTCGACATCACGACGTATCTCTTCTCCGGCCGTCTGCGGCCGCGCCAGTACCGCGGCGGCTCCCGACCGTTCTGGCGCGTCTACAAGGGCGGCGATGACAGGTGGTTCGTCATTGGCATGCTCCTCGACCGCGCGTGGAGTGATCTCTGCCGGATCATCGGGAAGCTCGATCTCGAGAACGACGAACGCTTCGACACATTCATCAAGCGCGTCGGTACGAATGCCCCTGAGCTGATCGCGATCCTCGACGATGTGTTCAGCACGGCGCCCGCCGAGGCATGGGTGACGCAGCTCAACGACATCGGCCTGTTCGCCGCGCTCGCACAGGACTACGCACAGCTGGCCGAAGATCCGCAGGCTATCGAGAACGGCTACATCCAGGAGGTACCGCGCCCCGGTGGCGCGCCCGTCCGCATGGCCGCCAGCGGCATCGCTGTCGACGGCGTACCGCTGCCCATGCGCGCACTCGCGCCGGAACTCGGCGAACACAGCGAGGACGTGCTCCTCGAAGCGGGCTACACATGGGACGAGATCGTCCAACTTCGCAGCGACGGCGTCATCGGTTCGGCGGGCGGATAGGAGAGCGACATGGCGATGAAGATGCCGAAGGTGTTCATTCCGGCCGGCGGCTCCGGCGCAGGCGTGATCGAGTGGGCGCGCGAGGCGGAGGCTGCGGGCGTCGATGGCGTCTTCGTCGGCGACCATGTGACGTTCTACGGCTCCGGCAGCGACGGACTGATGAAGCTCGCGCCGATCGCCGCCGCGACCACGCGCCTCGAACTCCAGACGTGCGTCTACCTGCTCGCGCTCCGGCACCCGACTCCGGTCGCGTTGCAGGCCGCCATGCTCGACGAGATGTCCGGCGGCCGGCTCATTCTCGGCGTCGGCATTGGCGGCGAGGATCCGAACGAATGGTGGGCGTGCGGCGTCGACCCGAAGACGCGCGCGCGCCGCACCGACGAGTCGATGCAGATCCTCCGCAGCCTCTGGACGCAGGACGAGACGACGTTCGAGGGCAAGTACTTCACGCTCCGCAACGTCCGCATGCGCCCAAAGCCGCATCGCCCCACAGGGGTCACGATGCAGGGCGGTGGCCGCTCCGATGCCGCGCTCCGGCGCGCCGGCCGCTACGCCGATGGCTGGACAGGCATCTGGGTATCGACGCGGCGCTTCACCGAGGCCGGCGAGAAGCTGTCGGAAGCGGCGGCAGACGTCGGCCGCGGCGACGTCACGCTGCCGCGAGGCATGCAGTTCTGGATGGGCGTCGATGACGACCGCGACGCCGCCCGCGCGAAGGTCTCCGCCAGCATGGAGGCGTTCTATCGCCTGCCCTTCGCCTCGTTCGAGAAGTACACCCCGTTCGGCACCCCGGACGAGATCGCCGCATTCATCGCGCCGTACATCGAGGCCGGCTGCGAGTGGGTCAACTTCGTCATCGCCGACGCGCCGGATGCCTCACTGGAGCGCGCGCTCGCCGTCCGAGACGCACTGCAGCGTGTGTGCGGGTGACGCCTCACATGCGGGTGACGATTCACCACAGAGGCACAGAGAGCACTGAGATTTCGTGTGTCTGATTCGAGGCTGACGGCCGCTGCCGATCACCTGGTTCTCTCCGTAATCTCCGTGCCTGCACGGCCCCCGAAACGGTGCGGGTGGTGAGAACAGGCGAACCCTACCCCACCACCACGTTCTCTTCGGTGATGAACGACGCGACGCGCGTGTGGTCGATGAAGTTCTTCTCGTCCTCCAGCGCGGCGCGCGTCTCGGGCGACTGCATCGCCGACCGCAGCGACGCCATGTCGTCGAACCACAGTTCGGCGGCGCCGTCGAAGCCCGGCGCGCGGCCAGTGTCGTACGTCGCGGGGACGACGTGCGACTGCACGTAGCGGCGCAGGCCCGGGATGGCGCCGGCGATTGGCGCGTGCGTGCCACGCCAGTACGCCTGGAACTCGGCCACCGTCATGTCCGGCTTCTTCGAGATGCAGTAGATCAGCTTCACCACGGGCATCACCTCCGCCGCGATCCTCTCACATCGCGGCGAGGAGCGCCACGCCGTTGACGTGCCTCGCCGCTTCGGCGGCCCTTAACTTCACGAAATCGCAGCCATGCGGCCATTGCCTTCGGTCACCGATGGGCGCAGAATCGTCGAGGAGGATCAGCGCTATGCGCCGAATACGCGAACGCCGCACCCACGCACTCGCCACGACGCCTCAGCGCCAGGTCGACGGCATCGTCGAGGTGCAGCAGCTGGTGTTCGACGTGCCGGGCGGCGTCATTCGGCTCGAACGCCACGCCCCGGTCGAGGTCGTGGTGCGTGATGACCGAGGCGAACGGCACCTGCGGGTCGACTCGGAGCGCGCCGATCGGCGGCTGGCGCTCGCATTGCCCGTCGCGGCGTACATCGCCGCGCGGATCGTATTTTCGGGCCGGCGACAACAAAGGAGCAGAGGATGAACCAGAGTACATTCGCGACGACAACCGATGAGATGGTGCGCCGCATTGGCACGATCTCCGAAGACGTGGGGGCATCGGTGTGCTTCGGCACGCCGGTCGAACGTGACGGGCATACGGTGATCCCGGTCGCCCGCGTGTCGTTCGGTTATGGCATGGGCTTCGGCGGCGGCACTGACAACAAGCGCGGCAATACGGCCGAGTTCGGCGGTCCCGCAGCTGAGGGCGGCGGCGGTGGTGGAGGCGGCGGCGGTTCATCGACACCCGTCGCCGTCATCGACATCACCGAACACGGCGTCGAAATCGAGCCGGTCACCGACGCGACGCGCATCGCGATGTCATCGTTCATGTTTGCCGGATGGGCGCTGTTCTGGATCACGATGACGATCCGCACGGTGGCACGGGAAAGCAACAAGACGCAGCGTCACGGGATGGACAAAGCGTCTTAAGGCGCACTCTCCGCTGCGCCGGGGGCGTCCCCTGCCGGGACGGCCTCACCGTGCGTCTCGAGCCACTTCATCGCGAGCGGTGTGCAGCCTGTGCAGGCGACCGAGTGCTTCCCCATCGCGGTGCCGCCGCCCGTGACGAAGGTTCCGCAGAACGCGCATTTTCCCTGTGGCATAGTGCTTCTCCTCGGATCGCTGAGCGCTACGTCTTGAGCGCCTTGAGTGCTTGCAGGATCTCGAGCGCGTGGCCCGCCGGCTTCACCTTCGGAAACACCTGCGCGATCACGCCCTCCGGATCGATGATGAACGTCGCGCGACCGACGCCCATATACTCGCGCCCCATGAACGTCTTTGGTCCCCAGACGCCGTAGGCTTCCGACATCGCGTGATCCGTATCGGCGAGCAGCGGGAACGGCAAGCTGAACTTCGTCCGAAACCTCTGGTGCGACGCGACCGAGTCGAGCGACACACCAAAGAGTGCGGCTTCCCCCTCGATCAAAGGCCAGCTGTCGCGAATCTCGCATGCCTCAGTCGTGCAGCCGGGCGTGTCGTCCTTTGGATACCAGTAGAGGACCACCCATTGGCCGCGCAGATCCTGCGATCGCACACGCTCGCCGTGATCGCTCTCGACATCGAACGCAGGAGCCGGATCGCCGGGCTTGAGCGTCGTATCAGCCATGATTTCTCCCGAGATCCACGGTGCCGTCGCAGGCCGAGCCAGCGACGAGACTCATGCTAACGGAACGGAATCGGAAGTCCCAGATGCGGCGCTAGGGCTACGCGGCGGCTTCGTGGCGAGCGCCGTTCGTGACGACCGGCAGGTCGCGCGAGTAGCAGACATCGACGTGATGGTGGTGGAATTGGTTCGCCTCGTACAGCGAGACGGCCGCACGGTTCGATTCGTCGACATAGATCGCCGCGATGCGTGTGTCGCGTTCACCGAGGTGCGCCAGTGCGCGCGACAGCAGGTATCGCCCGAGGCCAATGCCGCGATACTCCGGGGCCGTGCCGATGATGTAGATCTCGCCGACGCGGCCCGTCGTCCCCCGCTCCTCGATCTTCAACCAGCAGAAGCCCGCGAGCTTGCCGCCGATCTCGAGCATGAGGACATCGCCGGCATTGAACCAGGGCTGCTCCATACGCGCGTGGAGGTCACCGAGCGTCCATGAGCCGTTTTCGGGATGGCCGGCGAAGATGCGATTGTTCAGCGTCAGCCACGCGACGTCGTCCTCGCCGGCGCGGAAGGCGCGCAGCGCTGCGCCCTCTGGCGGCGCCACTCGTGGCACATCGCCGATGTGGCGGTGCAGGTGCAACAGCTTGCGGTTGGCCGTGAAGCCGAACTGTGCCGCCATGCGCGAGCTCGCCACCGAGTCGTTGTACGCCCACACGTCGATGCGGCGGGCGTGCTGCGTCTCGGCGTGCGCGAGGGCCTGCGCAAGCAACAGCTTGCCGACGCCGCGGCGGCGCTCGCCCGGGTGTACGACGAACTCGCAGGAAACGCGGCGGTCGGACCCTTGGCCGTACGTCACCGTGTGCGCGTAACCGGCGAGAGTGCCGTGCTCGTATGCAAGCATCGCCACCGCGAGATCCTCGCCGCGCTTGAGGCGAAGGAACTTGTGCTCGCCGATCGGGTCGTGGCCATCGGCGCGCGCGGCAGCGTTCAGGAGCTCCGGCAGATGCTCCAGGTGCGGCTGTTCTAGCTGCGAGACCACTTCAATATGATGCATAGTTCAGGGTTTTCCCGCGGAAGTATCGGCAGCGGCCAGGCGACGCGACAGGCCGCCGGACCATCGTAATTGCAACTGGTTGCATGTAGGAGCCCGCCTCACGCCGATGATGGCGCCTTCCCGTCCTCAAGGCGCACCTCGCCCTCGGAGCCGTCCCCGCCGGCCTCGTCGGTGATGCTGTAGCGCTCGCGTATCTCGACGCCGGGCGACAGCATGGCGTACACCGGGCAGTACCGTTCCATCGAGAGCCCGATCGCCCGTCGCACGTTCGCCGGGTTGATGGCGCGACCCCGCAGAGCGTGCGTCATCAGGACCTTCGTGTAGACGCGCGGATGTTCGGTCGCACGCTCGTATGTGAGGCTCACGTCGTAGGCCGTCACGTCCTGGCGCATCTTGCGGAGGATCGAGATGACGTCCATAGCGCCGCAGCCACCCAGGGCGACGAGCTGTACCTCCATCGGCCGCATGCCGGCGCCTGCGCCGCTGTCGTCGACGGGCGCATCGAGGCGCAGACTGAAACCGCTGGGCGTCTCGGCCTGGAACTGCATGCCTTCGACAAGGCTGACCCGCACAACGCCAGGCTGGCTCACGCGCCGCTCCTTTCGCACCGGAGTAACGCATTCAGTCTAGCGGGAACACAAGGAGGGCAGAGTGATGAAGCGAGCGGCAGAAAAACTCGGAGGGCACCCTCGTGTGACGAAGGTGCCCTCCTGCCCTCGCGGAGCCCGTTCTCCGACAGCCCTACCGTCGAGAGACGATGGGGCAAATGTACGAACCGGCGGCGAGTCGTGTCAACGCAATAACGGGTACATTTTGTACCTATTTGTTGCCGATGTGCGAGCTTCTGTGTCAGCCCCGCGCCGAAGATCCGGCCGCTCGCGGCCACAGCTTCCACGCCACCACACCGTACACGGCGGCGTCGATGACCCAGTTGAGGGCCATGTTGCGGCGTCTGTGATGAAGCGTCGTCCTCTTCGCTGGCAGGTACGGGAACGGCAGTTTATCCAGCACAACGTGGGACCCGACGATGATCGCCCCGGTCATCGCATCGGCGATGAGGTCGCGTTCGCCCTCCGCGCTGCCGCCGCTGACGAGACCCGCCATCCCCGCGACCATGCCCGCCGAGATCGCGAAACCGAAGGTGTGCGTGTGCTGCCGGTGTAGCCTCCATGGGTCGCGGTGAAGTGCCAGGCTGGCAAGGACATCGACATCCGGCAGGCTCGCGGCGACGACCGTGGCCCCGGTTCCGAAGCGGGAGCGCACGCCGAGCCGGCGGGCGAGGGCGAGGCCGAACAGTGTGTGGCCGACCGGTGTGGGCACGTGTGGCTCCTTGGGTTAGGGACTGACGACCGGCGGCTTCACGCCGCCGTCGGGATTCGGCACGGTCTCCACATCGTCGACGGTCAACTCAGAACCATCCCACCCATAGGTAGTCCGTCGTAGCTGGCTCGGACAGCACTCCGGATCATCCGGTCCCGGCACCGGCTCCGTCATCGTGAGCACGTCGTCCTCGACCGAGAGCTGAAAGCCGCCGCCCGACGGCTGCTCTTCCAGCACCACCGACGTCCCGTCTCCTGCCGGCGTCAGCACGAGGAACGCGATGTAGCCCTGCGTGCCGCCTGACGTGATGGGCACGACGGCATCTTCGATGCCGTCCTCGGTAAGGTCGGCATACAGCACATCATCCTGGACTAACTCGCCGCCCGTGTCAGCCGCGAGATCCTGCACGTCCCGGGATTCGTTGAGGTCGAGGTCGCGGATCGCATCCGAAGGCGTCGCATCGGGCGCCGGCGTGGCTGCGACGGCCGTGGGGGACGGCGCCGGCGTCGGCTCGTCGTCATCACCGCCGCCGTTACAGGCGGCGATCGCGAGCGCGAGCATGGCGAGAAGTGCGGGGAGCAATCGCCGGTTCATCGCAGGCATGATAGCAGGATGATTTCAGCGAGGCGGAGACCAGCATGGGAGCAGGGGATGGATGGTGGGCGGTACAGGACTCGAACCTGTGACCTCTTCCGTGTGAAGGAAGCGCTCTACCAGCTGAGCCAACCGCCCGTGGTGCGTCATTCTATCGTCGCACTGATGCACCCTCAAGCGCGCAGATTCGTTCGCTTGTTGGTGATCAGCCGCCTTGCTACAATCGGGTTGCCTTCCGCGAGAGGCTTGATCGCGTCCGCGCGCGCTCAGCTGTGAGCCCTCGCTGAACGCGAACGCCGCAGGCCGAGGTGGCGGAACGGCAGACGCGCTACGTTCAGGGCGTAGTGTCCGCAAGGGCGTGAGGGTTCGAATCCCTCTCTCGGCACCACCGGTAACAAAGGAATACCGCGCGGCTTTCACGCGCTTGTAGCTCAGTGGATAGAGCGCTACCCTGCGGAGGTAGAGGTCGTGGGTTCGAGTCCCACCAAGCGCACCATTCGCTCCCAACGTCTGGCAGCGTAGCTCAGGGGCAAGAGCAACCGGCTCATAATCGGTAGGTCGTTGGTTCGAATCCAACCGCTGCTACCAGATCGACTTTCAGAGCGGCCACGAGGCCGCTCTTTCGTTATCCGTGCGC
>JANPBN010000070.1:0-2981 GCA_031430415.1 Dehalococcoidia bacterium | reverse complement strand
GGCGACCTGGCTGTCGGGTCGCTCGTGCTGCCGCGCTAAGGGGAACGTATGGACCTGCTCATCGAGCTGTTCCACATCCTGCTCGTCACGCCGATGACGAACGTGCTGGTGGCGCTCGCCCGCGTCTTCGGCGGCAACTTCGGCATCTCGATCATCATCTTCACGCTCGTGATGAAGGTCATCACCTGGCCGCTGACGTCGAGCCAGTACAAGCAGTCCCGCGCCATGCAGGCGATTCAGCCGAAGATGCAGGAGCTGCAGAAGAAGTACAAGGGCAAGGACCCGAAGAAGCTGCAGCAGGAGACGATGGCGCTCTATCGCGAGGCGGGCGTCAATCCGCTCGGGTGCCTGCTGCCGATGATCGCGCAGTTCCCGATCTGGATCGCGCTGTACCAGGTGATCACGCTGTCCCTGGGTGAGACGCCCGAGAGCTTCGTGTCGCTATCACAGAAGCTGTACCCGATTCCGTACGTGCACACGGCGGTGCCACTCAACAACAACTTCCTCATCTGGAACCTGGGGCGACCGGATACGACATTCTTCTTGCCGTTCATCGTGGCGGCTTCGATGTATGTCCAGCAGAAGATGGTGCAGCCGACGCCGCCCGCAGGTCAGCTCACCCAGCAGCAGATGCAACAGCAGCAGACGCAACAGATGATGCTGTGGATGCTGCCGCTGATGTTCGGCTTCTGGAGCCTGAACGTTCCTTCGGGACTGGCGCTGTACTGGGGTGTGTCGAACATCGCCGGCATCATCCTGCAGTACTTCTACATGGGCCGGACCTTCGATCCCCGGACGCTCCTGCAGTTCGGCGGTGGCGCAGGACGAGCATCGGCGCCGGCCGTTCGCGCGACGCGCGATAACAAGCCGGTCGCGACGGTCGCGGACGATGCGATGGAGGCGGATTTCACAGCAGATGACGGCGCGAGCGACGCGCCGGGAACAGATCCGGGGGCGGCTGCCGCCGGGCAGAGCACGCGAAGGAAACGAAATGGCCGTCGTAGAGGGAAGCGGTAGAAACGTCGAAGAGGCGATCGAGCACGCGCTAGCGGAGCTGGGGTTGCCGCTCGAAGAGGTCAAGGTCGATGTGCTGACGCAGGGTCGCAGCGGCGTGCTCGGCGTCGGCGGCAGCGAGGCGCGCGTGCGCGTGACGCCGCTCAGCGAGGTCGTCGAGGAGCCTGCCGCGACCGAGGGTGATGCGGCCGAGGGCGACGCGGAGGCTGACGACGAGGCCGAAATCGCGGCGCAGATGCTCGACAAGCTGCTCGAACTGATGGGCATCGCTGCGGATGTATCGATTCGCGACGCGGAGACGGCTGGAGACGGCGTCGGTATGGCGCTTGCGGTGCTGGACGTCGAAGGTGATGACCTGGGGCTGCTGATCGGCCGTCGGGGCGAGACGCTCCAGGCGCTGCAGTACCTCCTGAATCTTATGGCAAGCCGCAAGCTGAAGCAGAACGTCTTCTTCACGGTCGACGTCGAGGGTTACCGCCAGCGCCGCGAGAAGACGCTGCTGCAACTGGCGCGCCGCACGGCAGACCAGGTGAAGCGCACGCAGACGTCGGTCACGCTTGATCCGATGCCGCCGAACGAGCGCCGGATCATCCACATGGCGCTGTCCGAGGATCGCTACGTCAGTACGGCGAGCGTCGGCGAAGGCGACAACCGGTAGGTGTCCGTCTCGCTGCGCCGATGATGCCGGATCTTTGCCGCACGCTCGCGGAGCCCTCTCGCCATGCCCACGCTTGACTTCGTGACCGTCGGTCACGCCGTGCGGGACGTTGTTCCCGGCGGATGGCGGCTGGGCGGCACGATCAACTTCGCGGCCGTGCAAGCTGATCGCCTGGGCTACAGCGCAGGCGTCGTGACGCGCGCGGCGGCGGACTTCGACGTCGCTGCCGCGCTGCCGATGGCGCGCGTCGTGCAGGGCGCGTCGGGAACCACGACGAGCTTCGAGAACGTGTACGAGGATGGGCACCGGCGTCAGAAGGTGCGCGCGCAGGCCGCAGGCATCGAGCTTGCGGACGTCCCGGATGCATGGCGCGCGGCGAAGATTGCGCTGGTTGGGCCGGTGTTCGGCGAGGTGTCTGTCGAGATGTGCGCCGCGTTCTCAGAGACGACGCTTGTTGGCGTGTCGGCGCAGGGGTGGCTGCGGGCGCTCGACATCGACGGCAACGTCGTGCGTGCAGCGTGGGGCGGCGCGCCGTACTGGGCCGGCGCTGACGTGGTGTTCGTGTCCGACGAGGACCTGGACGGCGACACCGATGTACTCGCTGCGTGGGCGCGCGACGTGCGCATTGTCGCGATGACGAAATCTCGGCATGGCGCGGAGATTTTCGCGGATGGCGCCTGGCGCCGAATGGATGCGTTCGACGAGGACGAGGTGGACCCGACAGGTGCGGGCGACACCTTCGCGACGGCGTTCCTGATACGATTGCACGAGACCGGCGACATCGCTGAGGCGGCCCGTTTCGGCGCGGCGGCCGCAAGCGTGAGCGTCGGGGGCACCGGCACGGCTGCGACGCCGTCGCGCGAGGAGATCGAGGAGCGCATGCGGCGGTATCCGGAGATCGCGCTTCGATGACAACGGTGATCGCGCTGGCGAACCAGAAGGGCGGCGTCGGCAAGACGACGACCGCGATCAACCTCGGTGCGGCGCTGGCCCGCGCAGGCCGCAAGGTGCTGATCTTCGATTTCGATCCGCAGGCGAATTCAAGCGCGGGCCTTGGCATACGCGTCGCCGGACCCAGTACCTACGATGTTGTCGTCACCGACATGCTCGTCAGCGATATCGTTGTGCAGACAACCATCGAGAACCTGACGCTGGCGCCGGCGACGCCGGCACTCGCCGGCGCCGAAGTGGAACTTGTGCCGATGATGGCGCGCGAGTTCCGGCTGAAGCGTGCCATCGACGGCGTGCGTGGATCGTACGACTACGTGCTCATCGACTGTCCTCCGTCGCTCGGATTGCTGACGGTGAA
>JANPBN010000069.1:0-4455 GCA_031430415.1 Dehalococcoidia bacterium | reverse complement strand
CACATCGTCGAGGCGGCGGGACTCGCGCACGAGCGACATGTGCCCCTGGTGCAGGTAGCCCATCGTCGGCACCAGACCGACGCTGCCCGCGATGTCCCGCCTCCAGATGCGAAATTCGTCGATCGAGCGAATGACAATGATGGGCAAGGCGTCAGGCGTCGAGGCCCAGCGCGTGGCGCCGGTTCAGGCGATCGCTTCCGGCCGGACGAAGCTCGGCAAGGGCCGCGGCGTCCATCTTGAAGCTTTCCTTGTCGGTCGGGAACGCGCCGGATCTCACATCCGCGCTGTATCGCGAAATCGCGTCTCTGACGAGCGTCCCCGCATCAGCGTAACGCCGCGCATGCTTCGGCGTGAATGCGTCGTAGAGGCCGAGCAAGTCGTGGAAGACCTGCACCTGGCCGTCGCAGTGCACACCCGCTCCGATGCCGATCGTCGGCACGCTGACGCGCTGCGTCAGCAGTTCCGCCAGCGCCGCCGGCACCAGTTCCAGCACGATGCCGAACGCACCGGCCTGTTCGAGCGCCTGCGCATCGTGCATCAACTGCACAGCGGCAGCAGGCGTCTTACCCTGGACCTTGAAACCGCCGACCTGGTTCACGGACTGTGGCGTCAGGCCGATGTGCCCCATCACGGGAATGCCCGCCTCGGTGAGCTTTTGCACGATCTCCGCGGAGCGAACGCCGCCCTCGAGTTTCACAGCACCACAGCCCGCCTCCTGCATGAAGCGCGCCGCATTGCGCATCGCGTCCTTCCACCCGGTCTGATAGCTCATGAACGGCATGTCACCGACAACCAGCGCGCGTGCGCTGCCGCGAACCGCCGCGCGCGTGTGGTGGATCATGTCTTCCATCGTGACCGGCAACGTCGAGTCGTAACCGAGGACCACCATGCCCAGCGTGTCGCCGACGAGGATCATGTCGGCGCCGCCCTGTTCGACGAGACGCGCCGTCGGGTAATCGTACGCCGTCATCATGACGATCTTTTCGCCACGCTTCTTCATGTCACGGATGTCGGTCGTTGTAACGCGCGTCATCTGCTTGCCTCCCAGTCTGGTGGAGCTACGCGACAGCGGCGGGCGCAATGGCATGTCCCGTCCGCACGATACGGTTGCGGTCATCGACGTACACGAGCGAAGGCTGCATCTCGCGTGCCTCCGCGTCGGTGACGCTGTTGTAGGTGAGGATGATGACGACGTCGCCGGGGCTGACGAGGCGCGCTGCTGCGCCGTTGATGCAGATTTGACCGCTCTCGCGCTCGCCTTCGATGGCGTAGGTCGTCAGCCGGTTGCCATTGTTCACGTCAAGTACGTGAACCTGCTCGAACGGCAGGATGTCAGCCGCATCCATGAGCATCGGGTCGATGGTGATGCTTCCCTCGTAGTTGAGGTCAGCTTGCGTCACAGTCGCGCGGTGAATCTTGCTCTTCAGTACCGTTCGCACCAGCGTTCCTCCCGACTCGCCGCAGAGGACAACGAAAATGCCTGCTCCGGCCGGAAACAGGCATGCGGGCGCGCAATTGCTCGCCGTATGTGCCGTCCCGGTCGTTTTCCGATCCAGGCAGCCAGGTTGTCGCGTTCCCGTTCGACCCGTGCTCACCGTCCCGGAGGATCGATGGCGCGCCCACAGTATATCGAGTGCGGCAGGCTGTCAACGGCAGCGTCAAGACCCGGCGACGAAAGATCTGATCAGATTGGTGATCGAAGGGGTAGCCAAGCGCGATCCGCGCGGCTATACTCGCTGGGATTATGGGAGATACAAACCGCGCAGCCTTTGGCGGGGTGGGTGCGGTGATCATCGGGCTGGGGCTCTCCGCATGCGCGCTCGTGGGCGGATGGGTTGCTGGCTCGATGTACGACGGGCATCTCGAGTCCCCGGGATGCGCCGGTGCCTGCTCGTCCTCCGCGGCCGCCGCCGAAGCTGGATCTCCGACGCCGCTGGCCGACCCGACACCCACCGCGACTGAGCCCGCAGGCTTCCCGTACGTCAGCGCAAAGTCCATCGCCATCATCGAAAGCGGATGCGGCGCGAGCATGTTCGGACGCGACGAGCACGAGCCGTTTGCTCCGGCCAGCCTCACCAAGCTCATGACCGCTGCCGTCGCCTCCGACCAGGCAGATCTTGACCGCATGATCACGTCGCACGTCGATGCGGCGACACTTCAGGCTGAAACAGGATCCACCGTCATGGGGCTGCAGCCCGGGATGGAGCTCTCCCTCCGCGATCTCCTCTACGGTCTCTTGCTGCCGTCCGGCAACGACGCCGCGATCGCAATCGCGGAAGGCATCAGCGGCAGCGAAGAGCGGTTCGCCGACTTAATGAACGCGAAGGCCCGGTCGCTCGCACTCAACGGCAGCAACTTCACGAATCCGCATGGGCTCGATGATTCCGAGCTCTACTCCACGGCGTACGACATGGGCATGCTCGCGCGATACCTCATGCAGAACGAGGAGATCCGCACGATCGTACGTGCGGTCTCATGGCAGCCTCGCTGGGATGGCCCGCCCGTCTGGAACGGCAATCGCCTGCTCCAGGACTACGCCGGCGCGGACGGCGTAAAGATCGGCTACACGGAGAAGGGCCAGCAGACCATCGTCGGTTCCGCCAGCGATGCCAGCGGCCGCCGAATCATCGTCTCGCTCATGCGTAGCCAGGATCGGTACACCGACGCCGCAAGGCTCTTCGACTGGGCGTTTGCGCAGCCCTCTGCCTGCCCTTAGCGGCTATCGCCTCGGCTTCGCCCGGTCACCCGCGCCCGGCAGACCACCAGCCGATGTTGCCGTCAGCGCACCCCGGACGATCGCGCGCTCGACCGCCCGTGTCGCGAGCGCTTCGACAATCCGATAGCCGGTGTGGTCGAGCGGCTCATCGCCTGTCGCGAGTGTGAAGACGATGTCACCGTCGCTCGGCGTGTGTGCTGGGCGCACTGCTCGGGCAAGTCCGTCATGGCACACCGTGGCCAGCCTGTTCGCCTGTTCCTTCGTGAGCATTGCGTTTGTCGCGACGACGACCAGCACCGTGTTCTGGGCTACCAGTTCCGGTTGCCAGATTCGGCCTTCCCGAAGGATCTCGGTCACGTCCTCGATGCGATTACGCTTGCCGCGCGCGCCGGCAATCGCGACTCCTGTGTCGGGATCGACGACATTGCCCGCCGCGTTGACCGCGGCAACAGCACCGGCGATGAGTCCGTTTTGCGCGCTCTCAGATGCGGTACCGATGCCGCCCTTCATGGCGCGCTCCGGCCCAAGTGCCTTTCCGATGGTCGCGCCGGCGCCCGCTCCGACGTTTCCCTCCGCACACGAACGCCGCGCTCGCGACGCCGCCGTGTATCCCGCCGCGATGTCCGGCCAGCGATCATGGCGGCCGATGCCGAGGTCGAACAGGATCGCGGATGGCACGATGGGGACGACGCCCCGCCCGAACGGAAATCCGACACCACGCTCGGCGAGGTAGCGCATCACGCCGGATGCCGCCTCCAGCCCGAATGCGCTGCCACCAGCCAGTACGACGCCGTGCACGTGCTCGACGAGATTGCCCGGCCGTAACAGATCCGTCTCGCGCGTTCCGGGCGCTGCACCCCGAACATCGACACCCGCGATCGCAAGGCGGTCCGGCAGCACGACGGTACAGCCCGTGAGTGCGCGGCGGTCGGACCAGTGGCCGACACGGATACCGGGGACATCGGTGATTGATCCTGCGTTCATCGCCGGGAGTGTACGCGCGAGCGCAACATGAAGCGAATCAGGCCGACTCCCGCCGAAGCGCGCGCTCGTCCTCCTGGTACATCGTCAGAACGCCGTAGATCATGTTTTGGGACGCCCGCGTCATCGCGTTGATGTTCGTGAGGATGTTTTCCAGCTTCTTCTCGTCCACAGCTATGGCGGTTACGCTGATGGTCCGACGTTCATCATCGATGGCCATCGCGGCAACCTGGTCGTTGCGGAGGCCCCGGCTGTCGAGCCACGCTGACTGCTTTACGAGCGCCGTGCCGACGTGGCGCTGGCCCGCCATTTGGGCGATCGCGAGCGTCGCGCCGTCGCCGATCCGGCCTGTGTACGACAGGTCGTAGAGCATCTGCTCCATCGCCTTGTGCAGATCCTTGATGTCTTTTTCCGGCAAGGACGGACATCGCTCGGCAAGCGCTTCTGGTGGCGGAAGCCCAAGTCCCGCCAGCAATTCGTGCGACGAGAGCTGCGTGATCTCGCGGAAGAAGGCCATTGCCGATTGTCGATCGAGCTTGAAGTCGAGCACCGACTGCATCACCGGCCGACTCGCTCGTTCCTTCAGGGCGTAGTACAGCCCCACAAGTTCTCCCGCGGCAGCGACGTACTGCTCCATGATGTTCATCGCAAGGATCTTGCGATGCTCGGGCGTCTCCATGACGAGGGCGCGCAAGCACGTCTCAGCTATGAGACGGCGGCTCGTGACGCCAAGTTCGGCATAACTGCTGAGGAACTCG
>JANPBN010000068.1:0-2119 GCA_031430415.1 Dehalococcoidia bacterium | reverse complement strand
TCTGGAATCGCGCGTCACGATGCTGTCGCCGGCCGTCGGCCGGATGCTTATCGAGGGGGGCCGCGACTTCGGCCTTGCCCGCGGCTGGGATGCGTTCTCGCGCATCGCTCCGCCGGAGGCCGTCCGCCTCGCCGAGCGGCTGTTCGCCGATCCCGCGCCACTCGTGAGTCTGCTGCGCTCGCTGCCCCAGACGCTGCTCCATGGCGACCTGAAGCTTGCGAACATCGCGATTGAGCCGGGCGGCCGGCTGTGCCTGCTCGACTGGGCGCTCGTCTGCCACGGGCCTGCCGCTGTGGATCTCGCCTGGTTCCTCGCGGTCAATTCGAGTCGTGTCGGCGTGCCGCTCCCGGCGGTCGTCGACCGATACATCGCTGAGCGCACCGATGCGTCGTCCGCCGAGCGATGGCGTCGCGAGCATGACGCGTTCATGCTTTGCGGGCTGCTGCTCTACGGCTGGGGCAAGGCGCTCGATGCCGAATCAGGCCCCGGCGCGGAGCTGCGCTGGTGGTGCGACGGAGCTGTAAGTGCAGCCGAATCCCTGAATGAGTTTCGGTGATCAGCTATCCTCGAAGCCACGATGGACCCAACACGGAGGCGTGACAGATGGCCTACTTTCTTGCGAAGACCGATCCGGAGACCTACTCCATCGACGACCTGGAACGCGACGGCACGACGGAGTGGGACGGCGTCCGTAACCCGACCGCCGTGAACGCGATCAAGACGATGAAGCCCGGTGACACCGTGATCATCTACCACTCCCAGGGCGCACCAGCCGTCGTCGGCCTCGCGGAGGTCGTGTCCGATCCTCGCCCCGACGCGAACGATGCAAAGAGCTGGGTCGCTGACTTCAAGTACCTGCGACACGCGACCCGGCCGGTACCCCTGCGCGAGATCAA
This sequence comes from Dehalococcoidia bacterium, assembly GCA_031430415.1. Lineage (GTDB taxonomy): Bacteria > Chloroflexota > Dehalococcoidia > DSTF01 > JACRBR01 > JANPBN01. The sequence goes on along the minus strand of JANPBN010000068.1, from coordinate 1,223 downwards.
GGAATCGCACGAGTTCGACGACTGGTTGCTCGTACGCCAGGGCCGCCTCAGCACGATGGCCGCACCGGCCGAGTTCTGGGCGTGGCTGAAGAAGCTGGGTGCCTTCCCGAAAAAGTAAACGACCTCGCTGGCACGAGGTCATTTGCTCCCCCACCAGACACGCGCCGGATCCTCCGTCGCTCGGGGGCGGGTGCGGCCTCAGCCAGAGGTCTGGCGAGGCCGACGTTCACACAGAAGACATCGGCGGGCGGCGCCGAAACTGTTGCGCCCGGTCTACGGAGCTGCAGGGCGCCCTGTGCCGGAAGCACCCACCGGCAGCCCTGCCATCAGGAGATGGCCGATATCGTTCACCGACGTGATCCGCGGCTGCCGGGCGCGGCTATTGACGCGGGTGATCGACGTGTGGTCAAGCTTGAACGTCTGGAATCCCTCGAAACGAATCCCCAGGAAGTGGTGGAGGAGCGCGTTGATCGTCTCCTCGTGGCACACGACCACGACATTGAGATCACGCGTGTCGTAGTAACGATCCCAGATCTTCTCGACGAACGCCTCTGTGACGCGTTCGAAGAACGCTGCGGCGCTCTCGCCGCCCGCCAACTCATAGCTCTGAAGCGGGTACGTCTTCTCGAACCAGGCCGGGTAGGCCTCGCGCGCCTTGGACACGGGCACTTCGTGGAAGCCGCCCGCCACGAACGCGCCCAGCCCGGGTTCCTCAATCGCATTCAATCCGGCGACGCGGGCGATGGCCTCGGCCGTCTTCGCCGTACGCAGGTACGGCGTCGTCAGGAGATGGTCGATGCGCACGTCGGCGAAGCGCGCCCCGCAGGCGTCCGCCTGGCGGAGGCCCAGCGGCGACAGCGGATAGTCGCTCTGAAACGTATCCGGCGGGATGTCGCTTTCACCGTGACGAACGAGATACAGATCCACGGATGTCCTCCTCGCCCGCGTATCGTACATCTCGTGACGCAACAGCGGCTAGGCCGAGCCTGTCCGCCAGCGCCACTCCGTCTCGGCGGCGAACGGACGGCCCGGTGCAGCTGTCTGCCGGCCCGCACCCGCATGGCCGCGTTCTGCCAGGTTGAATGCGTCGATCGCGCACGTCTGCGGCTCGATGCACACAGCGCTTTGGCGCTGCGAGTAGACCACGGCATGGTTCGTATTCGCGCTGGATGTCATTGTCACTTCCACGTCGCCCCAGCCCACGCGCAGCGGCCCCCGCACGC
>JANPBN010000067.1:0-14706 GCA_031430415.1 Dehalococcoidia bacterium | reverse complement strand
GTGCTCAATCGGGTCCATCCGTAGCCAGATTTCCCACGAACTCCCATAGCCTACCATCGAAAGCGTCGATGTCAAGCGCCTATGCAATTATTTGATCCCTATTTTCCCACGATGACCCCGAACACTCCCGCCGCTACCTCGTCGAGGGCTTCGGTCCGAGCCTTGGCTGCTACGATGCGGGCATGCACACAACGATTCGCGCCGCGATTCTCACGGTGAGCGACGCCGGCAGCCGCGGCGAGCGCGCGGATACCAGCGGGCCGGCGATTCGCGAGATGATCGTGGGAGTCGGTGGGAGCGTTGTGCGCGCCGAGATCGTGCCCGACGAGCGCGACCTCATCGCCGCGACGCTGCGCGCGTGGTGCGATGGCGGGGAGATTGACCTGATCGTCACCGCCGGCGGCACCGGCCTCGCCGCGCGCGATGTCACGCCGGAGGCCGTGCTCGACATCGCCGACCGCCTGGTGCCGGGCATCGCTGAGGCGATGCGGGCGGAGGGACTGCGTCACACACCGAAGGCGATGCTGAGCCGCTCGGTAGCCGTCGTGCGCGGGCGAACGCTGATCGTCACTCTGCCCGGAAGCGAGAAGGGTGTGCGCGAGTCGCTCGGCGCCGTGCTTGGGGTGTTGCCGCACGCCGTCGATCTCTTGCGCGGTGCGACGGAGCATCCGCCCGCGCCGTAGCCGCGCGTCTCAGTCGCCGGGGTCTGCTACGATCGCCAGCGTGAAGCTGCATCTCCCTTACGGCGATCACGGCATCGATGCGGTTTTGCCGGATACGGCGACCGTGCTGCTGCCGGAGCGGACGCCGCCGCTGTTGAATCCTTCGGCCGCGGTGCGTGAAGCGATCGCGTCGCCGATCGCCGGGCTACCGCTGGCCTCGATCGCGCGGGCGGGGCAGCGCGCGACGATTGTCGTCTCGGATGTCACGCGGCCTGTGCCGAACGGCGACATTCTGCCGCCGCTACTGCAGACGCTCGAAGCGGCAGGGATCGCACCCGGCGACATCACGATTCTCATCGGCACGGGGTTGCATCGCGTGTCGCGCGACGACGAGCGCGAGCGGATCGTCGGCAGCGACATCCTCGCGCGGTATCGCGTGGTCGACCATGACGCGCGCGACCGGGCGTCGCACCGCTTCCTGCTGACCACCGCGCGCGCCGCGGAGGTGTGGGTGAACGCGGCGTTTCTCGATGCGGACATCCGCATCCTGACGGGGTTCGTGGAACCGCATCTCTTCGCGGGTTACTCCGGCGGCGGCAAGGCGATGCTCCCGGGCATCTGCGGCGCGGACGCGATCATGGCGAACCACGAGGCGACGATGATCGGTCACCCCGGGGCAACGTGGTGCAGCACGGTTGGCAACCCGATCTTTGAGGAGATGCGCGACGTGGCGCTGAAGACGGCGCCGTCGTTCATCGTGAATGTGACGCTGGACGAGACGAAGCGCATGACGGGCGTCTTCGCGGGCGAGATGGTCGCGGCGCACGAAGCGGCGATGGCGCAGGCGGCGCGGCAGGCCGTGAGGCCGATTCCGCACCTCTTCGACATCGTCGTCGTGACGAACATGGGGTATCCGGCCGACCTGGTGCTGTATCAGTCGGTTAAGGGAATCTCGGTTGCGGCGCAAGCGGTGCGGCGCGGCGGAGCGATCCTGCTGGTCGCGGAATGTCGCGAGGGCCTCGGAGCGCCGGAGTACGCAGACATGCTGCGAAGCGAGCGCTCGCCCGCCGCGCTACTCGATCGCATCGGGGCGGCGCCGCACGTGATCTTCGACCAGTGGCAGGTACAGGTGCAGGCGATGGTGCAGTCCCGCGCCGATGTGTGGGCACACAGCACATTGGATCGCGCGACGGTCGAGTCGGTGCACCTCCGTTACGCCGCGTCGATCGAGAGCGCACTGGGCGCCATCGCGTCGGAACAGCGCGCGTTGGTTGGGCGCGAACCGACGGTCTGCGTACTGCCATACGGGCAACTCACGGTGCCAAGGGTGATGGACGATGCCTGACGCACAGCGCGGGATCGGCGCGCTGCACGGGGTGCGCGTCATCGACGTGACGGAGGGCGTCGGCGGGCCGATGCTGGCGATGTTGCTCGCGGAGCAAGGCGCCGACGTCGTGAAGGCGGAGCGGCCGGCGGGCGATCCGCTGCGCGGTCAGCCGGCATTTCACGTCCTGAATCGCAGCAAGCGCGGCATCGTCCTCGACCTGGAGTCGGACGCGGGGCGCCGCGATCTGCGGTCGCTGTTGGCCACGGCTGATGTGTTCCTGCACGACTGGGCTCCCGGCCGGGACGCGGCGATTGGCTTCGACGCCGCTGCGCTGCACGGCATCAATCCGCGCCTCGTCGTCGGCTATCTGCCGGCGTACGGCTCGCGCGGGCCGTGGGCGCACCTGCCCGTCGACGAGGCGCTCGTGCAGGCGATTGCCGGGCTGAGCGATGCGCAGTACCGGTACGAGCCGCGGCCGGTGTACATCAACATCCCGATCGGCGGATACGCGCAGGCGGTGATCGGCGCGGTTATGGTCGCGGCGACGCTCTTCGCGCGGACGCACAGTGGGCGCGGCGAGCGGTTCGAGTTATCGGCAGTGGCCGCGACGTTTGCGATGGAGACGATCGCCTGGCTTCGCGCTGAAGGCGTCATCCGCCTCGCCGGGCAGCAAGATCCGAAGGGACCGATCCCGACGTATCGCCTCGTCCACGCGGAGGATGACTGGTTCTTCGCAGGCGCGCTGACGCCGCCGTTCTGGGCGAGCATGGCGGTCGCGGCGGGCCTCGAAGCGGAGTTGATCGACGCGCGGTTTGCCGGCGCGCCGATGGGCATCGCCAGCGTCGACGACCGCAAGGAGCTTGCGCGCCGCGTCGATGCGGCATTCGCCACAAACACGCGCGACGCGTGGCTGCAGATCCTCGAGGACGCCGACGTACCTCGCGCCCCGGTGCTGTCGCGCGATGAGTGGGCGCGCGACCCGCAGGCGCTGCACAACCAGATGATCGTGGAAGTCGAGGATCCGGTGCTCGGCGCGACGCGGCAGATGGGCGTGCCGGTGACGCTTCGGCACGCGCCCGGCGGGATTGTCGGGCCGGCGCCCCTCCTGGGGGAGCACAATGCGCTCCTGCACGAGCCGCACGACCAGACGCCAGCGCCGCATCCACCGACCGATGCGGGCGAGCGCCGACATCCGCTGGAAGGCATTGTGGTGCTCGACCTGGGCGGGTTCATCGCCGGTGCGAACTGTTCGATGATGCTGGCGGATCTCGGTGCCGACGTGATCAAGATCGAGGCGCCGGGCGGCGATGGCTGGCGCAGTTCCGGCCTCGCCTTTCTTGGATCGAATCGCAGCAAGCGGAGCCTGTGCATCGACCTGAAGCGGCCGGAGGGTCGGGACGTGTTTCTCGAGATGGCGATGGGCGCCGATGTCGTGCTCGACAATGTGCGCGCCGGCGTGATGGATCGTCTCGGCATCGGCTGGGAGGCGCTGAGCGCGCGCAACCCGCGCATCGTTCACTGCTCGGTAACGGGGTACGGGCCTGATGGGCCATATGCGCATCTGCCGGGCTTCGATCCGATGCTCCAGGCGCGGGGCGGCGTGATGCGGATGCAGGGTGAATCCGGTGGTGAACCGGTCTACCTGCAACTGCCGGTGTGCGACTACGGCACGGCGCTGACGGCGACGTACGGCGTGATCTGCGCGCTCGTCGCGCGTGAGCGCACGGGACGCGGCGACCGCGTGGAGACGTCGCTCGCGAACAGCGCGACGACGATGCAGGCGGGTGAGTTCATCTTTTACGAAGGGCGGCCGCCGGATCCGCCGGGCAGCCGCGATCTAGCAGGGCGAAATGCGCTCTACCGGGTGTACGGCGCGAGCGATGGCTGGCTGATGCTCGCGTGTTCGACGCCGGCCCACGCGGCTGCCTTCGGACTTCGGGCGGAGGTGGCGTTGCCGGCGGATCCACGTTCGGTGCCGGCGGAGGGCGCGCTCGGTGATGCGATCGCAGCAGTGTTCGCGACACGCACGCGTGACGAATGGCTCGCTGCGCTGTTGCCGGATGTGCCGGTCGCGCCATGTACCGCCGTCGCGGATCTGTTTGATGACGCGCACATGAATGCGAACGCACTCTGGTGGGATTGCGATCATCCACAGTGGGGGCATGTGCGCCAGACGGGCGCGATCGCGTCCTGGGACCGGATGCGGATGAGCCTCAGCCGTCGTGCGCCGATGCTCGGAGAGCACAGCCGCGAACTGTTGCGGGAGCGCGGCATCGATGATGGGCGCATCGACGCGCTGGTCGAGTCGGGTGTCGTGACACAGCGGACGGCGCGCTGAGGCGAATCGAGCGCCTAGTTCGCGGAGGCGAATGCGACGCCCTGCCAGAACAGCAGCGCGAGCGCTCCAGCCGAGATAAACGGTCCGTACGGCATGATGTCCTGGCGCTTGCGAATACGGATCAGCATGAGCAGCACCGCAAATGCGCCGCCGGCCAGCGCCGTGACGAGCAGCGCGCGGATGCCGATCGTCAGGCCCAGCGCGAAGCCGACGAAGAGCGCCAGTTTCACATCGCCCATACCCATGCCCTTGCCGCGCGTTGCTACGGCCATCGCGAAGAAGGTGCCGCCGATGACGATACCGCCGGCGGCGACATCGAGACGGTTGGCGCCGGGTGCGATCATGCCGACCGCGAGCGCGAGCACGACCGCCGGATACGTGATGACATTGGGCACGCGATAGGCGAGCAGGTCGGTGCCCGTGCAGATGATGAAGACGGACACGTAGGCCGCGATGATCGGCAGATGCGCCAGGTCGTCGCCGTACTGTATGCCGGCAATCGCCCAGAGCGCGGCTGTCGCGGCGACGACGAGGACGCGACGGGCATCGGACGCGCTGGTAAGCGCGCGGGGCATGGCCACGGCGCCGGTCTCGCTGCCGAACTCGAACTGCGTTGTGTCAGGGGTGTCGTCTCCACTCGCGACGTCTTCGCCGCGCTCGTACGGTTCGCGCGCGAGTTTCGCGATGATCGCATCGATCGCGAAACCGGCAATGAATCCTGCGGCGGCCATAACGGGGATGATCACACTTCCAATGTCGGCACGCGGAGCTTCCGTCTGCGTAGGCAGAGCGCCTAGGGGAGTGCGCGGCCAGGGGAACGTGGCTGTGGTGGCTACGCCGGGCGACCCTGCCAGGCGGAGTGCGTGGCGTCGAGCCAGGTGTTGGCAAGAGCGAAGTCGCTGCCGGTCCACAAGGCGTGGTGGCTGTTGCGCACGTAGCCCCAGGTGAGGCGGCGATCGATAGGCGCCAGGTACTCGATGCGCGCGTTGACGTTCGCGAGCAGATATTCCTGCAGGTCGAGGCCGATCTTGTGGCGGACATCGTCATCGAATTCGCCGCGCTGCTTGTCGAGGAGCGCATCGAGGGTAGGGTCCTGCAGGCGGTACGTGTTCATGGGGGCGCCGCTGCGGAAGTGCGGGTAGAGCCACTCATCGAGATCGACGCCGCCGTCTTCGAGCATGAAGGTGAACGAGACAGTGCCTTCGGTCGCGCCTTCGATGTTCTTCCCGAGCGCCGAGCTGATCACGGCATTGCCGCTGCCGTCGACGGTGGGGCGGACCTGGACCGCGAGGACGTCGGCGAGTTGCCGCGTCAGGCCATCGACCGCGCGTTCGGGGATGACCCGCGGGACGCCGGCGAAGAAGACGTTGAGTTCGGCGATCGGCGCATCTCCTAGCGCAGCCGCCCAGAGGAATTTCGCTTCGGCGATGTCGGCGGCGCGGGCGGCGCCGTAGCCGGGCCGCTTCGCGAGTTCGGCCGCGGGCGTCGCCCAGTGCTCCATCGCGGGGGGGATGGAGCCGGAGAGGTCGGCGGACGGCCGGTCGTCCATCGGCGGGTAGAGCAGATCGATGAGGCCCTGGCGGTCGATGGCGAGGTGAATCGCGCGGCGGACGCGGTCATCACGGAACGGCGGCCGGTCGAGCAGGAAGCGGCTGGCGAGGATGCCGCCGGCGCGTCGCTCCTCGAGCGTGATATCTGCGAGGTTTGTCTTGCGCGCCATATCGAGCGCCTGCGGGTCGGCGAATCCGGTCGTATCTACGAGGCGCCGGTCGAGCGCGGCGCGCTGAAACGCGTCCTCCTGCGGTGAGTAATACGCGTCGTAGCCATCGATGAAGGGACGCTCCGCGCCCAGCGTGTCGGATGCGTCGTTGCGGGCGAACCAGTTCGGATTGCGCCGCAGGCGAACCGAGACGCCAGGCTCCCACGCTTCGAGCGTGAACGGGCCCGACCCGATCATCGAGGCGTCGCTGTTCGCCTCGTCGCGACCGGGATCGACGACTTCACGCGGTATGACGAAGGCGTGACGCGACGCGAGGAACGCGGCGAAGGCGGCGACCGGCCGCTTGAGATGGAAGGAAAGCGTTCGCGCGTCGGTAGCGTCGATGCGGTCGATGGCGCTCCACATGCCACTGCGGAAGAAACGCGCGCCCTGCGGACTGTTGCCGTTCATCTGGCGTTCGAAGCTGAACTTCACATCGGACGCTTCAAGCAGGCGGTTCGCGGCGCGCGGAAACGCGGCACGGGCGCGAGCGCTGTCGTGAAAACGAATGTCCTCGCGCAGGCGGAAGACGTACGTGAGCGCGTCGGGCTGCTCCGGCATCGACTCGGCGAGGTCGGGCGAGATGACGCCGGCGGCCTCGTCGTCGTACTTGAGCAGCTTGCTGAAAATCGCCGAGTGCATGTTGGCGACGGGGCCGTACTGCGTGAGGTGTGGATCGAGCGCGTCCTGCACCTGGGCGTTGAAGTTGAACGTGCGCAGAACACCGCCGCGCGAGCCCGCGCTGGCGATCGGCGGCGTCGATGTCGCGGCCGGCGTGGCGGGGACGCGTGGCTTGCCATCGCCGCAGCCGGCGACGGCAAGAGCGGCGACGGACGCCGTCGTGGCGGCGCTGGCTCGCAAGAAACGGCGGCGGGAGATGCGGCTCATGACTGCAGCGCCCGTGGCGCGAAGAGGGGGAGCGGCATCAGGCCGATGCTTTGGCGAGTTCAGGCTCGCCGATCTCTTCCGGCGTGCCCTTCCAGTCGCACTTCGTGCACTTGGCGTTCGCCTTGCCGGAGGCGACGGCCAGGTTGCCGCACGAGGGGCAGGGCCCGAGGAGCCGCGTGCCGCTTGTGAAGTCGCAGTTCGGGTAGTTGGCGCAACCGTAGAAGAGGCCACGCCTGCTCTTTCGTTCGATGACATCGCCGCCATCCTTCGGGCAGGCGAATCCGGTCTTCACGAAGATGGCGCGGCGACCCTTGCATTCCGGGTATCGGGTGCACTCGAGGAACTCGCCGTACGGGCCGCGCTTCTTCACCATGAGTGACGTGCAATCCGGCATCTGGCAGACCTCGTCGGTCAACACCGGCTCAACGACCTCGCCATCGACCGGGCGGGCGTTCTTGCACTCCGGGTAGGTCGAACACGACAGGAACTTGCCGAAGCGGCCCCAGCGGAGGATCATCGGGCTCTGGCACTTCTCGCAGATCTCGTCGGTCTGCTCTTCGACGCGCTGGGCCTCATCGGCGATCTTGAGGTAGGGCTCCAGTTCGTTCCAGAACTCCTGGACGACGGGTGGCCACTCCCGCTTGCTCGATGCGACCTCGTCGAGTTCGTCCTCCATGCGAGACGTGAACTTTGCGGTGAAGACATCCGGGAACAACTGGACGAGCATGTCGTTGACGACGAAGCCAAGTTCTTCGGGCTTGAGCGCGCGGCCGTCCTTCTTTACGTAGCCGCGATCCTGGATCGTCGACATCGTCGGCGCGAACGTCGACGGGCGACCGATGCCGTTCTCCTCGAGCGTGCGCACGAGCGTCGCCTCGGTATAGCGCGGCGGCGGCTCGGTGAAGTGCTGCTCGGGCTTCACTGCAAGCAGCCGCAGCGGGTCGCGCTCGTTGAGTTCGGGCAGTGACTTCTCTTCGTCCTCGTCTGTCGCCGCATCGCTTGCTTCGATGTACACCTGGCGGAATCCGGCGAAGCGGAGGTGGCTCGCCGAGGCGCGCAGGAGGTACGGGTCCGGCCGACCGGGCGCGGTTGCGTCGATCTCAACGCTCACCTGGTCGAAGATGGCATCGGCCATCTGGCAGGCGACGGCGCGTTGCCAGATCAGGCCGTAGAGCTTGAACTGATCGGTCGACAGGGATGCCTTCATCGCGGCGGGTTCGCGCGCGACGGATGTCGGGCGGATCGCCTCGTGGGCCTCTTGCGCGCCCTTGGAGCGCGTCTTGTAGATGCGCGGCGCATCGGGCGTGAAGTCTTCGCCGTACTTTCCGGCGATGAATGCGCGGATCTCGGTGCGCGCGACTTCGGCGAGGTTCAGCGAGTCGGTACGCATGTAGGTGATGAGGCCGACCTGGCCGGTGCCGGGGATGTTCTGCCCTTCATAGAGCTGCTGCGCGACGGCCATCGTGCGCTTGGCGGAGAAGCCGAAGCGGCGTGATGCTTCCTGCTGCAGCGTGCTCGTGGTGAAGGGCGGCGAAGGTTTGCGGTTCTGCTGCTTCTTCGTCACGGAGCGCACGGCGTAAGCCGCGGCGCGGAGGTCGGCCGTCACGGCGTCGGCCTGCTCACGGCTGCCGATCTCCGCCTTCTTCGTGCCGGGCAGGCCGGCAAGCCGGGTGGCGAAGGCCTGGGCGTCGGCATCGGCCGGACGGGCAAGATCGGCGCCGATGGTCCAGTACTCCTGCGCGACGAAGGCCTCGATCTCGCGCTCGCGTTCGACGACGATGCGCAGCGCGACGGACTGAACCCGGCCGGCGCTGAGGCCGTAACGGATCTTGTTCCACAGCACGCGGCTCACCTTGTAGCCGACCAGCCGATCGAGCACGCGGCGTCCCTGCTGCGCGTCGACGAGGGCCATATCGATACGGCGCGGGTGATCGAAGGCGGCCTTCACGGCGTCGGCCGTGATCTCGTGGAACTCGACGCGCTCGTACGGCTTATCGTCGCCGAGGCCCATCGCCTCGGCGAGGTGCCACGAGATGGCCTCGCCCTCGCGGTCAGGGTCAGTCGCGAGATAGACGATGCCCGCGGTCTTCGCCGCTGCTTTCAGCCCCTTGACGACTTCCTTCTTGTCTTTGGGGATGATGTAGCGCGGCTCGAAGTTGTTGTCGACATCGACGCCCAGCCGGGATTTCGGGAGATCGCGCACGTGGCCGACGGACGCCTTCACCTCGAAGTTCTTGCCGAGGATGCCGGAGAGCGTACGCGCCTTGGCGGGCGATTCGACGATCACCAGCCCCTTGCCTTTTGCCTTCGCCATGGTTCCTTTTCACTTCCCGCTGCGCGGATCCGGATGGTTATACCGGAGCCGATCTTTGCATAACAGGCACACCTAGTATGCCGGATTGCGTCGCCACACTCCGTCCTGCGCTACTGGCCGGGCTCTGGGGCGCCGCCCGGACTGAGCCGTCCGGCCGCGATGGCAGGGTAACAGGCTTGTCAAGGCGCCGAGGCGACGCGGCCACCCCTGGAGGAGCGGCCTGGATCGGCGCGCGGTTCCGGTGGTGGGGCACTTGTGCGACTCTACCTATGCAGTAAAGTACCGACCGGGTGTCTCTGCGGAGACACACCATGGCATGGTTTCGGGTACCGGATTCGAGGGCATCGGGTTGTGTTGTCGCGCGATGGGCGCGACTGGGAGGGGATCATCGAAACAGGTACGCGTGTCCGGCTCAAGCCGGCGTCATTTACGTACAGCCGCCCACACTTGTTCTACCACGCTCGCGATGGTGACGTCGGCGTTGTGTCGGCCCCTTCAAAGCAGTCGCCGAGTATGGCGAAGCTGTACACGATCGTCCGGTTCGACTGCGGGCACGACCACCGGCTACTTACGGACGAGTTTGACGTGGTGGCGTAGCTCTCACGCGCGTGCTGGAGCGGCTCGCACGTAGTTCATGCGCCCGACCTGTCGCACCATGCCCTTCAGTTCGAGCATCGCCAGGGCGCTTGTCACCGTGGCGATCGGCAGGCCGCTGGCGCGGCGGACCTCGTCGATGTGCGCCGGTTCGGCGGTCAACAGCTTCATCAGCGCCAGCTCCGTGTCGTCCGACGGGACGAGCTCGGTCATCTCGATCTGGTGCGCGGCCATGCTCAAATTGAGTTCAGCGAGGATGTCCTGAACATCGAGGGTGAGTTTCGCCTCACCGTCCTGGATGAGTTTGTTGGTGCCGCGTGAGTTCGGCGAGTAGATGCTGCCGGGTATCGCGAACACCTCGCGGTTCTGCTCTAGCGCCTGCCTCGCTGTGATGAGTGCGCCGCTCTTGATATCGCCCTCGACGACGAGGACGCCGAGGGAGAGGCCGCTGAGAATGCGATTGCGGCGCGGAAAGAACTCACTGCGCGGCTGCGTGCCGATTGCGTAGTCGCTGACGATGGCGCCGCGCTCGATCATCTGCTCGGCGAGCTTCTTGTGCTCGGGCGGATAGACCATGTCCAGGCCGCAGGCGAGCACGCCGATGGTGCGTCCGCCTGCTTCCAGAGCGGCGCGGTGCGCGACGGCATCGACGCCGCGAGCGAGTCCGCTGACGACCGTGACCGAATTGGCGGCCAATCCGCGTGCCATTTCTTCGGCGACCTGGCGGCCGTACACGCTGAGGCGGCGGGTGCCGACGACGGCGACGGCCCAGTCGTCGGCGGGCGTCAGGGTGCCGCGCAGATAGAGGACTGGCGGGCGGTCGTATACTTCACGCAGGCCAGAAGGATACGCAGCATCGTGCCACGTAATCGCCTGAGCATGGTGCTGGTGGAGGAGTTCGAGTTCGCGGTCCGGCTCAATCGTGGTGCGGGCGACGATGCAGGCCTGTGTCGTCGCGCTGTCGAGCCCGGCGGCCTTGAGTTCGCCGGCGCTGGCGGTCCAGGCGCGCTCGAGCCGCCCGAAGTGCGCTTCGAGCTGGGCGACGCGCACCCGGCCGATGCGGGAGACACGGCTGAAGGCGATCCAGTACTTACGTTCTACTTCGTCCACAGGATGCTATTGTAGCCCTGTACGCGTTTCGCGCCAGAGGGAATTTGGACGCGAGACGATCTTTTACGCGTTGAATGGAGATAGTACGTTGATTTTCATCCGCAGGCAGGGCACTATGGCACTCCAGCGACCTGCCCGCCGAGTTTCGAGGGGATCCTTCATGTTCAAACATCTCACTGTTCTCGCGGCCGCACTGGCCCTTGCGGTCGTCCTGGCGTGGGGCGGCGGTTCGGCGGCGCCGGCGGCCCGCGCGGCCTCATGCGGCTCCGGCCCATGCCTGCGGGTCGATGCGATTCCGGGGGGTGGCATCGACGAAGTCGCGTCGGTGGGGTCGACGTTCTCGGTGGACATCGTCGCAGACCAGCTTGGCGGACAGACGATCGCAGCGTTCAACCTCGTGCTGCTCTATAACCGCTCTGTGCTCGTGGCGTCTGTACCGCAGCCGGTTGGATTGCCGGCTGGCTTCGACTGCACGCTACCGAATCCCTCTGGTGATCTGCCCGAGGACAACCTGTTGTCCGACGGCGATCCGGCGACCGGCGATGCGTTCATCGTATGCTTTTCAGCGGGTGCTGTTGTTGGCGCACAGCCGATCGTGCGCGTGGCCTTCACCGCGATTGCCGCGGGAAACTCAGAACTGAGGCTCATCAATGTTGGGGTGGGAGACTTGGACGGCAACGCGTTGGTGGAGTGCGCGCCTGTCACCAGCACGCCAGGCGGCGGCTGCACGAGTGCATCGATCTCGACGAGTGGCGGCGGGACAACGCCTCCTCCTCCGCCACCACCACCGCCGGGCGACCCGAACTCGTGCCTGGTGTCGTACGCGGCTGATGGCGAGACGGTTGTCTGCAGTGACGGCTCGCGGCTGCGGTTCCTCGGCGTCGGTTCGCCGCTGGGCGCCGATGCGGGCGCTGGCTGGGCGACGGCGCTCACGAACTGGTTCCTTGCCGGAAAGACGGTGACGCTCGAGTTCGACGTGACACCGTTCGATCAGTTCGGCCAGCGGTTTGCCTACCCCCACGTGATCGGGACGGATGGCGCTGACTACAACATCTCGGCGCTGCTCATCTATGTCGGTATGGCGCGCCACGTGCCGGATGGCGTGAACACGCGCTACGACGGCTGGCTCGGTGCTGCGCAGACGTGGGGACGCACAGCGTGCTGGAACATGTGGGGCCGCGGTAACCCATGGGGTCCCGAAGCAGGCTGCTTCTAGCGCGCCGTCAGCGCACGGACGTCAGTGCGCCGGTGGCGGTCCTGAGCCGGTAGAGCTGCCAGTCGCCTTCGGCGCGCAGGAGCGCATAGCCGCTCTCGACGAACGCGTCGAGTTCGCGGAATGGCGCGTAGCTGTCACCGTGGACCACGACGTACACCGGCGGCTTGGCTTGGAGGTCGCGCATGATCTCTGGCTTCGCGTCCGGCACCAGTTCGCCCAGGAACGATGTGTAGTACCGCGTCGGATTCGTGACACCGGCGGCCGGGTAGACCCATGGCAGTTCGCCCCAGACGAACGCTGTATTGCCGGCATCGTCCTCGCGGATGAAGGCGCTGATGTCATCGACGGCGAGCGCCTTGCCATCGAACTTCAGCGCGTAGTCGATGTCGCTCATGGTGCCCCACTGGTGCGATGCGAACGTGCGGTAGTAGGTGGCCGGGTAGAGCTGTTTTCGTTCGCGATACGCGGGTGCGAACTGCCCGTACAGCGCCGCGGCGACGAGCAGTCCGCCGACTGCCAGCGCGATCCGGCCCAGGTCATCGCGTTCCTTCGGCATCGGCGGTAACGCGATCACGAGCACAGCCGCAGGCACGACCTGCTCGATGTAATGCGGAAACGCGAACGTGCTCGATGTTGCGCCGATCACGGCGAACCCGAGCCACAACATCGGCAGGTGGACGGCCGACACATCGCCGCCGAGACGCTGACGTCGCACGAGGTATCCGGTGGCGAGCAGCGCCGGAAGGTAGCCGGCGATCCGAGAGAACGCGTCCGACTGCGGCGCGAGTTCGGCGTAGAGCCCCAGCGATCCGGCGACGGCGTACCAGTACGCCCCGAACGCTCCCGTGGCGACGAATATCGCGGCGAGCAGTGCCTGCGGAACGATGAAGCCCGCGGCGAGTCGCGCGATTGAGACGTTGGGGCGCGGCGCAGTGAACGCGAGAAACACGCACGCCGCCATCGCGTCGAACACGGCGACCTGCTTGTACGCCGCGGCGACGCCGAAGAGCACGCCCGCCGCGATCTCGTAGGGTGTGGCGGCCTTGTGACCAGCGCGGTGTCCGCCGAGGATCGCCAGCATCGCCAACGATGTCGGCAGGATCATGAACGTTTCGGTCATCGCCAGATTGCCTTCGATGATCGGCGTGCCGAGCGCCAGCGCGAAGAGCGCACCCGCCACTGCCGCGCGGCGCGGGCCGGCGAGGGCCCACGCGAGGGCGATGACGACTACGTGCGTCGCGACGACAAAAGCCGTCGTGACGGCATGGAGCACCCCGACGCCGTTGCCGAACATCGCTTGCGTCGCCGCGTAGGTGACGAAGATCAGGGGCGGCTTGTTGTCCCACGCCTCGGAGTAGAGGGAACGGCCGGCGCGCATGTTCTGCGCCACGGCGGCGAAAATGCCCTCGTCGCCATACCAGCGCGGCTCGTAGAGCGACGGAAGTCGCAGGACGACAAGCGCGCCGACGGTCAGGGCGCATGCGATGGCCCAGACGAGCGTCTGCGCAGATAGGCGGGCGTGTGTCTGCATCACGAGTCCAGCTTAGCGTGGCTCTCCGAGAGAGATAGGACGCGGCCGCGCGTCACGGTCTTGGCGGATTCCAGAGCGGTTCCCCGTACGGCTCGCCGCTTCTACACTGCGGCCAACACCATCGCATTCCAGGGAGGCGCACCATGGCCGAGGTTGACGGCGCGACACTCATCGCGCGGAGCCTGAAGCAGCAAGGGGTTCAGTACATGTTCGGGATCGTCGGGATCCCGGTCGTGCCGATCGCGTTCGCGGCGCAGCGCGAGGGCATCACATACATCGGCATGCGGCACGAGCAGTCGGCGTCGTATGCGGCGCAGGCGGTCGGCTACCTGACGGGCCGGCCCGGAGCGTGCCTCGTCGTCTCGGGCCCGGGCATGACGAATGCGATCAGTGGACTTGCCAACGCGTGGTCGAACCGCTGGCCGATGATCCTCCTCGGCGGCGCAAGCGACATGTCGCAGCACGGCATGGGCGCGTTCCAGGAAGCGCCGCAGGTGGAAGCGGCGCGTCCGTGGGTGAAGTACGCGGCCCAGGTAGATCGCATCGATCGCATACCGTACTTCGTCGAGCAAGCGGTGCGCACTTCGATCTACGGGCGGCCCGGACCGGTGTACCTCGACCTGCCCGGCGACATCATCACCGGCAAGGTCGATGACGAAACGGCGTCGCAGCGTCCGGCCATCGGCGCGGCGCCGCGGTTCCTCGCCGATCCTGCATCGGTCGAGGCGGCAGTGGCGGCGCTGAAGACGGCCGAGCGTCCGCTTGTGATCGTCGGTAAGGGTGCGGCGTACGCGCGCGCCGAGGATGAGGTGCGCGAGTTCATCGAGTCGACGCAGTTGCCGTTCCTTGCGACGCCCATGGGCAAGGGCGTGATGCCGGACGATCACGCGCTGTCCGTCGGCGCGGCGCGGTCGCACGTACTGCAGAACGCCGACCTCGTGCTGCTGATGGGCGCGCGGCTGAACTG
>JANPBN010000066.1:0-12820 GCA_031430415.1 Dehalococcoidia bacterium | reverse complement strand
CTGGGCGTACGCCGGATTCCTGCCGTTGGGCATGGTGGCCGGCATGCAAAACCCCGTCCTCGCGTCGTACATCAACCGCCGCATCCCGAGCACCCGGCGCGCGACCATGCTGTCCGTGCAGAGCGTCGTCGCCAGCATGATTCTCGGCGTCGTCGAGCCAGTCGGCGGCGTACTCGCTGACTCGTTCGGTTTGCAAGTCATGTTCGTGATCTTCGCCGCCTTTACGGTCGTCGGCGGCCTGGGCGCCCTGCTGCTTTGGACGCGCGCAGAGGCGGACGAAGACGCCCGTGCACTCGCCGGCGAGGAGTCGCAGATCATGGGCCGCGAACGATCCAAAGAGCCCGTGGGCGTCTGATGGCCAACAACACCGATCCGCGCGTCGCCGTGCTGTGCGGTGGCGTCGGTGGATCGCGCTTCGTGCGCGCGCTCTCGTACATTCTGCCGCACGACAACATCACCGCCATCATCAACACCGGCGATGACGAAGAGTTCCACGGGCTGTACGTCTCCCCCGACCCCGACATCGTCACGTACGCGCTCGGCGGCGTCATCGACGATGAGCGCGGCTGGGGGATCCGCGGCGATGCGTTCCGCTGGCTGGAGCAGATCCGGCGCTACGGACACGACACCTGGTTCAACATCGGCGACCGAGACCTCGCGACGCACCTGCATCGCACGCGCCTGCGCGCCGAGGGCTGGACGGCCACGCGCATCATGGCGGACATCGCAGCTGCGTTCGACGTGCACGTGCGCCTACTGCCGATGAGCGACGATCGCGTCCGCACGATTGTGGAGACCGACGCCGGTGACCTGCCGTTCCAGCGCTATCTGGTAGAGCGACACGCGCAGGACGCCGTCCACAGCGTCCGTTTCGAAGGCGCATCAGACGCCCGGCCAGCACCGGGCGTCATCGACGCGATCGCGGCTGCCGATGTCATCTTCATCGCCCCGAGCAATCCCATCGCCAGCATCGGCACGATTCTCGCCGTGCCCGGCATCCGAGATGCCATCGAGGCGCGACGCGCTCAATGCGTCGCGCTGAGCCCGATCATCGGTGGCCGATCCCTCCAACCACCCGCCGGAGAGATGATGTCCGGACTCGGATTGTCGGTCGACGTTGTCGGCGTCGCTGAGGTCTACGCGGGACTGATCTCCGGCATCGTGATCGACCGCGCCGATGAGCTGCACGCCTCCACGCTCGCAACTCGACGAATCGGCGTGCTCGTCGCCGACACGGTGATGCACGACGAAGCAGCCAGCCGTAACCTCGCGCACAAGGCGCTCACCTTCGTGCGCGGGTGAGGCTTCGACGTTCCTCGATGTTAGGATGACGCCATGACCGCTATCACCACGGCGCGGCGCGGCTTCTTCGGGTTGGACATCGCCAGCCGCGCCGCCGTGCTCTCATTCGGATCAAACGCCGTGCTGATGGTGCTCAAGATCACCGTCGGACTGGCCTTCGGTTCGGTCGCCGTGCTGGGCGATGGCGTGGACAGCGCCGAAGACGTCGTCGCCTCGGCCATCGCCTTCTTTACCGTGCGACTCGCGCTCCAACCAGCCGACGAAGCCCATCCCTACGGTCATGGCAAAGCCGAGAGCCTCGCAGCGCTCTCGCAGGCCGCGCTGATCGCTGGCGGAGCTGTCTTCATCGTCGTCGCCGCGTCGCGGCGCATCGCCTCCGACGATACCCAAATCTACGTCGCCGCGTCCCTCATCTCGATGGCCATCACCGTCGCCGTCAATGCCCTGGTCGCTATCTATGCCGTCCGCGCCGCGCGCATCTCCGGATCGATGGCGATCAAGTCCGATGCACGGCACCTCATGACAAACATCGTTCAGGCGATTGGCGTGGGCATCGGACTCGCGCTCGTCGGCATCACCGGCAAGCACATCTTCGACTCAATCGTCGCGCTCGTACTCGCTGCCTATCTGCTGTGGATCGCCTTCAGCATCTTTCGCGACGCACTCGGCGAACTCATCGACACTGCCCTTCCCGCCGGCGAACTCGCCCGCGTGGAGGACGCCCTGGCCCATGACATAGGCCACGGCGTCCGGGGCTTCCACGAACTTCGGACGCGAAAGTCGGGCCGCGAGCGCTACATCGACCTCCATCTGCTGGTCGACCCGGCGCTGACCGTGAGCGAAGCGCACGGCTGCATGGACGAGATACAGCGAGACATCGATCAGGTCCTGCCCGGTGCCATCATCACGATCCATCTCGACCCGGATGAACCCGGCGTCATGGAGCGAGGCGACCCCGGCCCGATGACTACGCGTGACGCGGGCGGATGGCACATCCATCGCCACTAGCAAGGACGCCCGGAATCACGGGGAGGGTTGAACCTATGTCAGGACTCGAAGGCAAGGTCGCGATCGTCACCGGCGCCGCACGCCAGCGCGGCATCGGCCGCGCGATAGCGCTCCGCCTCGGCGCCGACGGATGCGATGTCGTCGTTGTCGGATCGCCGCGCGCACCGGATGACTTCCCCGCAGCTGAAAAGGCAACAGGCTGGACCGGCGCTGCCTCCGTCGTCGCCGAGATCGAGGCGCTTGGCCGCCGCGCGATCGGCTTCGACGCTGATCTGACGAAGGCCGCCGAGGTCGAGCGCGTCGTCGATGAGACGATGTCGCGCCTCGGCCGCATCGACGTTCTCGTGAACAACGCCGGACTCGCGTTCTGCGGCGAGCACAACCTCTGGGAGATCCCGGACGAACATTGGTACGAAGTGATGGACGTCAACCTCAACGCCGTCTACCTGATCACCAGCCGCGTCCTGCGGCGAATGGTTGAGGCGAAGCGCGGGGGCCGCATCATCAGCATCTCGTCGTCGGCGGGACGCACGGCGTATCCCCAATACGGCGCGTACTGCGCGACCAAGTGGGGCATCGTCGGTCTCACGCAGATGCTCGCGCTCGAGGCCGCGCCGCACCAGATCACCGTGAACTGCATCGCCCCCGGCTCGGTCGACACCGACATGATGGACGGGACGATCTCCCACACGGCAGCGCGCTACAACGCGCCGATCGAAGGCGTGAAGCAGGGCATCGTCCGCACCATCGCGCTCGGACGGCAGGGGCAGCCTTCGGACATCGCCAGCGGCGTCGCGTTCTTCGCATCCGACGACGCGGCATGGATCACGGGTCAGACACTCAACGTCAACGGCGGCACGCCGATGTCATAGCCGTCAGTGGCGCGGCCTCAGCCGAGCGCGCCTGTCGCTTCGAGAGCCAGAGTTGCCGCCACGAGTCCGGCGCTCTCAGAGCGAAGCACGCGCGGCCCGATCGTCACGACAGCTGCGCCCGCGGCAATGGCACGCTCCACCTCCGCCGGCTCAAAGCCACCTTCCGGGCCGATGAAGATGCTCACCGCGCCGAGCGCGAACACCGCATCGATCTCGGCGGCAAGCGCCTGCCGGATCGTGCGCTCTCCCTCGCCTGCGTCCTCGTATGGCAGCAGCAGCACCCCCGGCGCGCTCGCCACCGCTTCATCGAGTCCCTGCGGCGCGCCAACTTCTGGCACGACGCTTCGGCCGCACTGCTCCGCCGCTTCGAGCACAATCCGACGCCAGCGGTCGGCGCGGTTGCCCTCGGCCGGCGTCTTCACGACGGCCCGCGCCGTCACCAGCGGCACGATACGCGACACGCCGATCTCCGTCGCCTTCTCGAGCAGCCACTCGAACCGCTCGCCCTTTGTCACCGACTGGTAGAGGTGGATGTGCGTCGGTGGTTCGTCGATGCCAGGATCACGACCGGTGACGTGCGCCTCGACCGTGCGCTCGCTGATCGCGTCGATGGTCACGCATGTGTCCTCACCGCTGCCGTCGAAGAGGACGATCTCGCTGCCGGCACGCAGGCGCAGCACCTTGGCCAATCGATGGGCCAGAGGTGGGCCGAGCGTTATCACCTCGCCCCCCAGCATCCCGGGTTCGACGTAGAAGCGCCGGCTCATGCATGCACCGCCGTCATGCAGCGCCAGTCGCCCATCGCTCGCGTCTCCGTCACCCTCAATCCGGCGGTGGCCAGCGCCACCCGCACCTCGTCCTCACGCGAGGCAATGATGCCCGACACGAGCAGCGTTCCGGCTGGCGCCAGCGCCGCCGCAAACTGCGGCGCGAGCGCCATGATCACCGGCGCGATGATGTTCGCCACAACAACATCGAATCGCGCGGCTGCCGTCTCAAACGGCCAATCATCGCCAAGGCTTCCGGCAATCACGGTCACCGCATCGCCCAGGCCGTTGAGCCGCGCGTTCTCTTTGGTGACCCGCACACATACGTCATCGACGTCCACCGCGACGGCCTCGCGCGCTCCCAGCGCCGCCGCTGCGATCGACAGGATGCCCGAGCCACAGCCGACATCCAGGACGCGCGCACCGGCTGCGACCACGCGCTCCAATGCTTCCAGGCACATGCGCGTCGTCTCGTGCTGGCCCGTGCCGAACGCCATGCCCGGATCGAGCGTCAGCACCACGTCCCGCGGCTCCGGCGCGTACGCCCGCCACGACGGCACGACGACGATGCGCTCGCCGAAGCGCGTTACGTGAAAGTGCTCCTTCCACGCCTCCGCCCAGTCCTCTTCGGCGACGATCCGCGTCGCGATCTCCGCCGAGATGCCGCCAGCTGCCAGCGCGTCTCGCGCTGCCGTCACGCCCGATGCGTCGCGAAGGTACACATGTACGAGGCGGGTCGCCTGCGTGTCAATGACCGCGTCCGCCTCGAGGCTCGGCTGCGTGAAAGGAGCATCGATCCAGGCGCCGTCGCCGGTAGCGTCCTGCATCAGCGACGCGGCGTACTCGGCGTCCTGCGGTTGCACCGCCGCGATGAGTTCGATGTATTCCACCGCTACCGCGCGTTCGCGGCCGACGGTACGAACAGCGGCGCCTGACCCGCTTCGTGCGCATCGCGAGCGCGCTCGAAGTCGTGCCACTCCAGCACCAGTCGCTTGTGCGCATACTCGTAGCCAACGTTGTCGCCGATCCATCCGCCGAGCAGACCCGCAAACACGCGCCCACCCACGATGAATACGGCCGTTGCGCCCGCGAGCATCCACAGGTTGGCGTCGTAGCCGTACACGGCAACGGCCGTGAGAATGACAAACAGCACGAGTCCGATGCCCAATCCGGCGAACGCGAACGAGTTGACAATCAGCGACTCGCGCTTACGCATTCGTTGATACAGCGGGAAGAAGTCGCTGGGGATCTTCGCGAGCGGCGGGTATTCCGACACGGAGCGCCCGCAGTGTGGACAGGCATCCTGCCGCTTTCCGACAGGCGTATAGCAATACCCACAAAAGCGCCCGACGTTCGGGATCTGTCCCTTGATCATCGCCGCCATGATCTCGTCCAGGCGCGGCGAGAACACGGGGATGTCGTTCGCCGCCGCGGGGGGCGCCTGTTCGTTCACGATGCCTCCGCCCGTGCGGTCTCTCGCACAAGGTCGCGCAGCTCCTCGAAGAACCGCAGCTTCTCAGTCCGGCTGTATGACGCGCCGCGTGGACTCGTCGACGGCATCACATGCAGGAGCGACGCGCCGATCAGCTCGTGCTGACGACCGACATCGCAGACCCGCCCGGCGAAGACCTCACAGATCTTCTTGCCATTGAAGCAGATCACGCCCGGCCGGTAGCGCAACAACTTTGCGCGAAGCTTCACCGCACCGGCGCGCAGCTCGTCGAGCGACAGATCGGCGATGCCCGGCGACGCCCGGTCCACCATGTTCGTCAGGCCGATGCCCCACTCGAGCACGCGCGCATCGTCGGACGCGGTGAGCGGTTCCGGCACCAGTCCCGACTCGAACAGCAGCGGCCAGAAGTGATTGCCGGGCCACGCGTAGTGGTGACCCGCGGCGGCCGATCGCATGCCGGGGTTGATGCCGACGAATACGAGATCGAGCCCCGGGCGAAGGTAGTCTGGAAGCGGCTTCACACCCAAAACCTACCACACGGCCCCGCAGCGGCCACTCCGCTCACCACCGGGGTATCATGGCCGCCATGAGCACACGTCCCACCGGCGAAGGCCGCCTCGACCGGCTTCAGCTGCTCTCGATCATCCTGCCGCTGATGTACATCGTCGTGCTCATCACGGCGGTCGCGAGCTTCCAGCTCCCGCTCTGGGCCGCCGCCGTCATCACCGCAGCCATCTCCTTGCCCGTCGTCGTCGTGTTTGCGCTGCTCGTGTTTCGGTCGATCATCTCCATGCGCGACGAACTCGAACAGCGCGAGCGAAAGTTCCGCGGGCTCCTCGAGTCCGCCCCGGACGCTACCGTGATCGTCGATACGAGCGGCACGATCGTCATGGTCAACGCCCAGACCGAGCTGGTATTCGGTTACGCCTCCGCCGATCTCCTCGGACTGCCGGTCGAGACGCTATTGCCAGAGCATGCGCGGGGCCGCCACACCGGGCATCGGGCCGGATACGTCTCTCACGCAAGCACACGCCCGATGGGTGCCGGGCTCGAACTCGCAGGACGCCGCGCCGATGGATCCGAGTTCCCCGCAGAGATCAGCCTGAGTCCCATCCAGACGGAGGACGGCCTGCTCGTCGCGAGCACGATCCGCGACATCACCGACCGCCGCCGCTTCGAGGAGGAGCGCAACGCGCTGCTCGCCGAGGCCGAGGCCGAACGGGAGCGCCAGCGGATCGGCATGGACCTGCACGACGGCATTATGCAATCGATTTACGCAGTCGGCCTCAACCTCGAAAGCGCCGGACACGACGTGCGCGAGAATCCGGCCGCCGTCAGCGGACAGATCGACCACGCCATCGAGTCGCTCGATGACGTGATCCGTGACATTCGTAGCTACATCATGGATCTGCGTCCGACGCGCTTCACGGGCGATGTGGGTGCTTCCCTCGCGAACCTCGCCCGCACATTTCAGGTCAACTCCCTCGTCGAGACGACGACCACAATCGCACCGGACCTGGACGAACTGAACGAGGAGCAGTCCAACATGCTCTTCCACATCGCGCAGGAAGCGCTCACAAACGCCCGCAAGCACGCCCATGCAACCAGCTTGAGCCTCACGCTCGATCGCACGCCCGCCGGCGTTCGCCTGGAGATCCGGGACAACGGCGCGGGATTCGACACAGCCGCGGACATCGGTGAGGCGCACCACGGCCTGCGCAACATGTCGTCCCGAGCCCGTGCGGCCGGCTGTACACTCACCGTGACCAGCGCACGTAGCGGCGGCACCACCGTCACCGTCGAGGCGCCACGACCCGCATTGCCGCCAGCCGTAGGAGAACAACGATGAGCGACACACGCATCATGATCGTCGATGATCACGATGTCGTGCGCGAAGGGCTCCGCGCGCTGCTTTCGCGGCGCGCCGGCTTCAGCATCGTCACCGAGGCCGCGACCGTCGCACAGGCCGTCTCCGAAGCGGCCCGCACGCAACCAGACGTCATCGTCATGGATGTGCGGCTCCCCGATGGCAGCGGCATCGAGGCCTGCCGGGAGATCCGCGAGGCACGCCCCGAGACGCGGGTGATCATGCTGACCTCCTACGCCGACGAGGACGCGGTCTTCGCATCGATCCTCGCCGGTGCCGCTGGCTACCTGCTCAAGCAGACCCGCGGCACCGCGCTCGCCGATGCCATCGAAGCGGTCTCGCGTGGCGAATCCCTGCTCGACCCCGCCGTCACTCAGAAGGTGATGGATCGCGTGCGTCTGGCCGGGAAGCGCGACGCCAACGACCCGCTCTCCGCCCTCACGGAGCAGGAACACAAGATCCTGACGCTGATCGCCGAAGGAAAGACGAACAAGGAGATCGCCGATGAGGTGTATCTCAGTGACAAAACGGTCAAAAACTACGTCAGCAACATCCTGAGCAAACTCAACCTGCGGCGCAGGTCCGAAGCCGCCGCATTCATCGCGCGGCGTGAACCACCCCGCGGCTCCTGACGCCTACTCGCGCTCGACCGGCACTGTGACGGGAGCGCGATGGCCGCCGCCGTCGCCTCGATCGTCGGAATCGCCGCCGCTCGAGCGAATCGACCGCGTGTAGACGACGATCACCGACACGATCAAGAGCGCCAACACCGTGTATTCGATGACCTGCGCGACGCGCTTCGTGTCGCTGAAGTCGAGCCCCGCGAGTCCCAGCACGTACCCCAACATCGTGAACGCGAATACCCACAGCGTTCCGCCGATGTAGTCGAAGAAGGCCCACCGCCGATACGGCAGCCGGAACATCCCCGCCGCCGCCGGTCCGACGACGCGCGAGTAGCCGGCGAAGTGGTACGCCAGGATGATCCACGAGCTGTGCGACTCCATCGACGAGCGCACCTTTTCGATCATCTCGCCCATGCCGCCACGCTCCAGCACCTTCGTCCAGCCCGCGCGGCCGATGCCATAGCTGATCGTGTCGCCGATGATGGTCGCCGAGATGCCCAGAGCGAACACCCACCAGACGTTGATCGACCCGTTCTCGGCCGCCAGCCCGGCAAGGATCAAGATCAGTGCACCGGGCACCAGCAGTCCAAGGAACATGCTGTTCTCCAGCAGCACACCGAAGAAGACTAAGTAGTAGCCGTAGTCATCAAAGAGCGACTGGATCTTGTCCAGCATCCACCGCGTCAACCGCTGCGGTGATGTCAGGTAGTAGTTGAGCGTCTCGAATGGCGAGATCTGCGGCACGACAAGGATTGCGAATCCAATCGCGAACCCGATCATCGTCGCATTCCGCTTGAGCCACTCCGTCAGCCGGTCGCCCGCTGAGCTCTCGTTCACGATTGTCTCCGGCCTAGCCCCGCGCCTTCGTCCGGCCGTGAAGCTTCTTCGCCGTGGCGGCCTTCTTCTTCGGCTTGGGCGTTGCGCCAGCTGTTGCTGTTCTCGAACTTCGCGCCTTGGCGCCTGACGCTGCCTTCGGCTTCGCGACGGCAAGCCCGGGCAGTCCATCGATCTGCGCAGCAAGCGCGAAGTCCTTTTCGGTGACGCCACCGGCGCTGTGCGTCGTCAGATCGATCGTCACCTTCCCGTACTCAACATCGATCTCCGGGTGATGATCCGCGGCATCGGCGAGCCATGCCACGGCGTTCGCGAACATGACCGCCTTTGGATAACTCGTGAAGGTGTAGACCTTGACGATTTCATCCCCTTCGGACTTCCATCCCGGAAGGGACACGAGCCTCGCCTGGATGTCGCGCTTGCGGAGTGCCATGGTGTTCCTTCCTCTTCTGCTGCGCGCCGCACCGAACGGCGGCGCATTCACGCGATCTCTCTCGCCGAGGCACGCCGGAATGCCCAGACGCACCGCGAGCGAGTACGATCACAGCATAGCGCGAGAGTGTGAACAGCTTATGTACGTCCCATGATCGAATCCAGCTTCAAGCCCGAGTTCTTCCAGCGGCAGGACGAGTCGCCCGATCCGCACTTCTACGTCGAGCCGCGCCTCGTCACGCACATCGACGAGTACGCGATCGAGGCGGCGCGCCGGCTCTACGCGGAACTGTTTCCACCCGGCGGCGCCGTCCTCGACCTGATGTCGAGCTATCGCTCCCATCTCCCACCCGGCCTGCCCCTCGCACGCGTCGCCGGACTGGGGATGAACGCCGTGGAGCTACGCGAGAATCCGCAACTCACCGAGTTCACCGTCCACGACCTGAACGCCGATCCCACGCTCCCCTACGGCGACCAGGAGTTCGACGCGGCGTTAGTGACCGTTTCGGTCCAGTACATGACCCGCCCCCTCGACACCTTCCGCGAGGTATGCCGGGTACTTCGGCCAGGCGCACCGTTCGTCGTCACGTACTCCAACCGCCTCTTCCCGACGAAAGCTGTGCGTATCTGGACCGCGCTCGACGATCGCGAGCGTGCGGGCCTCATCACGGCGTACTTCAACAACGCGGGCGGCTTCGGCGAACCGACCGCCGAGGACCGAAGCATCGACAGCGGCAGCTACAACGATCCGTTGTACGCTGTCTGGGCGCGCCGGAGCGACACCGAAGGTTCTTGACCGCGCGCCTATCCTCTACCGCATCGATCAGGTTGAATGGGCAGGCGCACGGAGGCAGCTTGAGCGGAAGGAGTCGCAGTCGTGTCGTGACGATGGGGCGAGAACAGGACTCCGCGTGGAACAAGTCATTACGCAGACCTACGTGACCAAAGACCTCCAGGCAATGAAGCTCTTCCAGTGGGCCGCCGGCGCAGCCAGCCTGCGCATGGCCTACTACGGACTCAAGCTCGGCCTCTTCGAAGCGCTGACCCCGGTTGGCGCGACGCTCGACGAGATCGTCGAACGCACCAACCTCGATCCCCGTTACGTGCGCGCCTGGGCGAAAACCGCACTGGCTGGCGACCTCCTCGAGTACGCGCCAGCCACCGAGCGCTTCACCATGGCGCCGTTCATGGACCAACTCCTGCTCGATGACGCCGATTTCCAGTACTCGGCGGGGCTCGCCGTCAGCCACGGCGTCGAATCGCGGCTCGCTGATCGCGTCGCGGAGTGCTTCTCGACGGGCGAAGGCATTCCCTTCGCCGACTACGGCGAAGATATGGTCGAAGCGATTCACGCCTTCAGCAAGGCAGCCTACGAGCTCTTCCTGCCCAGCGTCCTTCTGCCCGAATTGCCGGAACTGCGCGAGCGACTCGCTGCCGGCGGCACGATCCTGGAGCTCGGCTGTGGGTCGGGCGCGGGCCTCGTCTCGCTCGCCCGCACGTTTCCGCACTGCACCGTCACGGGCCTCGACCCCGACCCGACCTCGATCGGCCGCGCGCGCGAGCGCATCGAATCCGCCGGCCTGGGCGAGCACGTCCACGCCGAGGAGATGCGCGGCGAAGATCTGACGTCCGAAGACGCATTCGACTTCATCTACACGCAGATCTCCCTTCACGAGATGGACGACGCGCGCATCGTGCTCGCCAACGCCCGCCGCGCGCTGAAGGATGACGGCATCCTGCTCATCACCGAGATCCGTGGCCCTGAGACGATCGAGGAGTGCCGCGGCACATACAACGCCGTCCTCGCCCACATCGACCTCTTCTACGAGATACCGCAGGCCGTCGCCAAGGGTGGGCACGCCGTCGGGTTCTTCACCCGGAGCGAGATCGAGGAGATGGCCAGCGGCGCTGGCCTACGCAATCTGCGAGAACTCGAACTCGAGCAGCCGCTCTACGCCGCATTCGTCGCCGAAAAGTAGCCCGATCGGCCGTTCGGCTCTATCTGTGAAGCCGCATGGCCGTGCGAGCCCGATCGCGACCTGTGATATAGTCGCAACCGGGCAAAGGACGCACGTCATGCAGGCAACGCGGCAAGAGATTCTCGACTTCCTTCGGCGCCAGAGCCAGGCGACCGTGAAGGAGATCGGCGAGACGCTCGGCCTCACCTCCACTGGCATCCGGCAGCACCTGACCGTGCTCGAACGCGACGGTATGGTCGTCGCCCGCGAGGAACGCGGCCACGTCGGCCGTCCTGCCCTGGTCTACCGCCTCACGACCGGCGGCGACGCCCTCTATCCGAAACGCTACGACGACCTCGCCATCGCCCTCATCGAAGAAGCTCGCAGTCTCCTCGGCCCTCAGGCGCTGCAACAACTGATGCGCAACGTCGCCACGCGCTTCGCCGAGCCGCACCAGGCCCGCCTCGAAGGCAAGCCCACCACCGAGCGCGTCCGTGAGGCAGCCGTGATCATGCAGGAGACCGGCAACATCGCGACGATGAGCACCGAGGACGGAGAGATCCTGCTCAAGCAGCACACCTGCCCGTTCTGGGCCGTAGCCGAGCGCAACAGCGCCGTCTGCGCGCTCGATGTGCAGTTCGTCCGCCAACTCTGCGGCGCCGACGCCCGTCTCACGACGAGCCTGCTCCGCGGCGATGACTGCTGCACCTTCCGCGTTCGCTGAGCTGGTGTTAGGTGAGTATCGCTAGATCGCCGCGAGCGCGAACCCGAGCGCGAACAGCAACCCGAACAGCATGTGCAAGCCCGCCGTCTGCGCCAGCACGATGTTCAGGCCGCGCGCCGACGTCTCGCGCGACTCCATGCGAATGATCCGCAGCGCCAGCGGCAGCGTCAGCATCGAGATCAGCACGGGCCACGGCGCGCTCCCGGCGGCCGTCATAGCGATGACGACGGCGTAGCCACCGAGCATCAGCGCCACGAACTCGTAGTCCGCAATCGGCCGGCCGGCGAGCGCCGCGAGTGTCCACTTGCTGTTGCGCCGGTCGCTCTCGATGTCGCGCACGTTGTTGGCATGCAGAATGCCCGCAACGAGCAACCCGATCGGCAGCGACGCGATCAACGCTTCCCAGGCCCACGCCTCCGTCTGCACGTAGTACGCGCCCATCACGATCGCCGGCCCCATGAACGTGAACACGACCGCCTCGCCAAGCCCGCGGTACGCCAGCGAGAACGGCGATGCCGTGTAGAAGTACCCGGCTGCCACGCTCGCCAGTCCGAGGACCAGGATCGGCCAGCCCACCAGCGCGGCAATCGTCAGGCCGATGGCAGCGCCCACGGCAAAGCACGCGATGCCGCCGGCAAGCACCTGTCGCGGCGTCATGATCCCCCGCTGGATGACGCCGCTCGGCCCCAGCGATTCCGCTGTGTCCGTCCCCTTCACGTGGTCGAAGTAGTCGTTGACGAGGTTCGTGCCTCCCTGGATCGCCATCGACCCGGCCAGCGCCAGTACAAAGAGCCCGGCGTGAAACTCGTGCTCCGCCGCGATCGCCGTACCCACGAGCACGGGGATCACAGATGCCGTCAGAGATACGGGACGAAGAGCGACGAGCCAGCTGCGAAATGACATCGACTGCATGCTAAGAGCGCGTCGATCCGCGGTCAAACTCGCGATGCGGTGGCTGCATCGACATAAACATTTCGTTA